>NZ_JBFAJR010000007.1:0-263715 GCF_040655295.1 Streptomyces sp. NPDC050448
ATCAGGGCCGGATAGCCCGGGTCGTCTGGTGCCGTGGATTGCAAGGCGGAGGAGGGAGCCAATGCGGAGTATTGGCGACCGACGACAACGCGGCATGGCGCGGTGCCAGGCGGCCCGGGCCCGGCCAGGATCCGCCGGACACCCCCTAGCGGCCGTGGCACGCGACCGGAGGCGTCTGGGGGCCTGGCTGCTGGCCGGGCTCGTACTGGCCGTCGTACTGGCCCTGTACCAGGCCGACCGGACCGGCGTGAGCGAGCCCTCGGCCGGGCCGTGCCCGGACAGCGCCCTCGAGTGCCCCGGCCCCGGAACCCGCCCCGCACCGGCGCCCGAGCCCTCCGCGGACCCGTCCGCCACGGGCAGCCCGAGTCCCTCCGCCAGCGCGGCCCCGTCCTCCGCCACCCCCTCGCCGGGGACCGGCGGGGCGCCCACCGCGGGCCCCTGCTCCTCGCCCGGCGCCTGCGGATTCCCCGACGCCCGCACCACGGGCCCGCGGATCGGGCTGGAGCGGCACGACACGGGGAACATGTCCGTCAAGACCGACGGCACGGTCATCAAGGGCTGGGACATCCGCGGCGCCCTGGACATCTACGCCAACGACGTCACCGTCATCGACAGCCGGATCACCTCCACGAACTGGTGGGGGATCAACCTCCGCCCCGGCTTCAGCGGCCTGCGGGTCCTGCACACCAGCATCACCGCCGTACCGGGCAAGGGCCCCGACAACGGCGGCGTCGACTACGCGGTCTCCAACATGGGCGGCAGCTCGATCGAGGTCGGCTGGTGCGACATCTCCGTGTTCGGCAACGCCCTCTCGATGGGCCAGGGCGAACTGCACGACAACTACGTTCACGACATCGTCGCCTTCCGCAACCAGGGCGGTGAGTGGCAGCACACCGACGCCGTCATCAGCGGCGGCGGCAACAAGGGCCGGCTGACCATCCGCCACAACACCCTGCTGAACCCCGTCTCCGTGGAGCAGGGCGCCAGCGCGGCCGTCGGGCTCTTCGCCGACACCGGCACCGTCTCCTCCGTGGTCGTGGACGGCAACTGGCTGGCCGGCGGGGCGTACGCCCTCTACGGCGGCGGCCCCGGGGCCACCGGCATCCAGGTCACGGACAACGTGTTCTCCAGCCAGTACCACGCCAACGGCGGTGCTTACGGGCTGGTCGCCGCCTGGAACACGGGCGGCACCGGGAACGTGTGGCGCGGCAACCGCACGACCGACGGCCGGCTTGTCGACCCCGGCCCCACCCCCTGAAGACCGAGCCCCCCGACGATCGAGAGGACATCATGCGCGGCATCGCCCGGGCCCCCTGGGAGCTGCTCAAGCGGGCCTTCGGATGGCTGGTGCTCTTCGAGGCCAGGAACAAGCTCCTGCTCGCCCCCACGGCCGTGCGGCTGCGCCGCTTCGAGGATGCCGAGACCCTCCGGCTTTCCGCGGTGCTCGGCAGCCCGCCGGCCGCCCTCGTGGCCACCGTGATCGCCACCCACCGGCGCCCCGAGGCGCTGCGCGCGGCGGTCCGCTCGGCTCTGGGGCAGACCGTGGCCGACCAGGTGGTCATCGTCGTCGACGACGGTGCGGGGCTCCCCGAACTGCCTCAGGATCCGCGGCTGTTCGCGGTGTCGCTGGCCCGCAACACGGCCACGGCCGGGGTCGTGCGCAATGTGGGGATACGGCTGTCCAGTTCGCGGTACGTTGCCTTCCTGGACGACGACAACCTGTGGGAGCCCGACCACCTGGAGCAGGCCCTCGCGGTGCTGGAGCCGCCCGGCGGGCCGGATGCCGTGTACACCGCCCTGCGCAGGGTGCTCCCCGACGGCTCGCAGCGGGACGTGCTGTCGGTGCCCTTCGACCGCCGCCGCGCCGCCCGCGAGGCTTTCCTCGACACCAACGCCTTCGTGGCGCGCCGTACCCGGTCCCTGTACTTCAGCCGGCTGCGGCGCACCCCCGAGGTGCTGCCCCGTGAGGACTGGGAGCTCGTACGCCGCTACGCGCGCCGCCACGAGGTCCGCCACGTGCCCCGTCCCACCGTCCGCTACCTGGTCAACCCGGAGAGCTTCTACACCGCCTGGGACGGGCAGGCCCCCTCCGGGTGACGGGTGACGGGTGACGGGTGACGGGTGACGGGTGACGGGTGACGGGTGACGGGTGACGGGTGACGGGTGCCCGGCCCCGGCCGCGACCGGTCAGGGTCCGGGCGCGGCGCGCAGCGCGGACGGGCTGGCCAGGGCCCGCGCCGCCGCCCGGTTCGCCGGCCGGCCGAGCGCCGCCCGCGAGGTCTCCCGGAGCAGGACGGCCCCGCGGAAGGCGGCGGTCGCCGCCGCCCCGTGCCGCCGGCGGTAGAGCCGTACGCGGTTGAGGGTCAGCAGTGTCCACAGGCGCGGTGACACCTGCGAGTCCCCGCCGAGGTGGACGGCCGAGGCCGCCGGCTCGAGCCGGGTGGCGAAGCCGTGGTCCCGGGCCCGCAGACAGTACTCGGTCTCCTCCGAGTACAGGAAGAACGACTCGTCCCAGGCCCCGCAGGCGTCCAGGCATGCACGGGAGAGGGCCATCAGCGCACCGGTCGCCCAGTCGGCGACGGTCGCCCGCCCGTACGCGGACGGATCGGTGACCAGCTCGCTCCACCGCGGGAACCGCCCGGCCCGGCGGTTGCCGATCACCGCCTCGCCCAGGGCGCGCGTCACACGCGACTCGCGGCGCAGCGAGTGCTGCAGCGTCCCCTCCTCCTCGTACAGCAGCGGGACGCTGATCCCGACGAGGCGGCCGCCGGCCAGGGGGGCGTCGAGCGCGTCGACGAGGAGCCCGGCGCAGCCCCGGCGCATCCGGATGTCCGGATTGCAGACCAGGGCGGCCCGGAAGCCGCCCTCCCACGCGGCGGCGGCCGCCAGGGCGGCGTTCACCCCGGCCGCGTACCCGGCGTTGCGGCCGGTCTGGACGACCGTCGCGTCCGGGGCCAGCGACCGGAGCAGGTCCACGGTGCCGTCGGCGGAGTCGTTGTCGGCGACGACCAGGCGCCAGTCGAGCCCGGCCATGCCCTCCGGCAGGGAGGCCAGGAACTCGGGCAGCACCCGGGCGCTGTTCCAGGTGACGACGAGGACGGCTACGGGACCGGCTGCGCGAGGTCGGGCCGGGGCCGGGTGGCTGCGGGAGGGCATGGGGACTCCACGGTTCGGGGCTTCGGCGCGCTGCGCCGGATGAAGCCGAGGTAGCTGCCTCCGGCGGCGATCGTCAGGAAGAACATCCCGGCGAACATCGGGAAGCTGAGGGCGTCGAAGGTGGCGCTGCTGACCAGGGCGACGAGGGCAGAGGCGAAGAACGCCTGGCCGAGCTCGCGGTCGGACTCGTCGGCGGCGAGGCGGCGGATGGCGCCGCCCTGGTGGATTCCGGTGAGGAACAGCGCCAGGAGGGCGAGCAGGCCCAGCAGGCCCATCTCCGCCAGGGTGAGCATGTACTGGTTGTCGGTGAAGAAGTAGAGGTCGGGGGTGAAGGTCCCCAGGCCCCGCCCGAACAGCGGGCGTTCCTCCAGGTAGGGGACGATCGCGCTGTACTTGACGGTACGGGCCTGGGTGCTGCTGTCGGAGTTCGACAGGAACGATCCGAACAGTGTGGTGATGGTGCCGATCAGCCCGGGTACGAGGACCTTGAAGCAGGCCACCGAGCCCAGCAGCAGGCCGATCGCGGTCCAGCGGCGCTGCGGCTTCCAGCGCGGCACCATCACCAGCACCACGATGAGCGCCCCGATGATGGAGGTCCGCGACACGGTCAGTGGCAGGGCGCCGCCCATCAGGGCCACCGGACCCCAGCGGCGCCAGCCGCTCAGGTGGCTGCGGACCGGGTCGAAGGCCTGGTGTACGGCGAAGGGCAGCAGCAGGGCGAGCATGCCGCCGAACTCCAGCGGTTGGGCCGTGGTCGAGCGGGGCCGGGTGAACGCGCCGCGGTCGAGCGTGGTGATCTGCGCGACGCTGGAGTGGAGGCCGGGGATGCTGATGTGTTCGGCGATGTTCGTCGCGGTGAAGAAGTCGTAGTAGCCGATGGCGGCCACCACCGACCCCATCACCACGGCCCGCCGCAGCAGGACGTCGAGGCGGGCCCGGTCCTGGATGCCGGCCGAGACCAGCACCACGATCGACACCCAGACGAGCAGCCCGATCAGGCCGCGGTCCGCCCCCAGCACCTCCTTGTGCGAGCTGCCCCGGGTGGCGTTCGCGAGGTAGGAGGCCAGCACCGAGACCGCCAGCAGCCACATCACGACCCGGGGCAGCCGGGTTCCCCCGGCCGGCCGGATCCGGCCGGTCAGCCAGGTCGCCAGGTACCAGAACAGGCCCAGGATCGCGAACACGTTGGCGGGGGTGCCCACACCGCCCATACCCGGCAGGGTCAGGTTCGAGGGGATGAAGAAGGCCAGCCCGAGATAGCCGCTGAGCAGTGCGACGGCGTCCGGCTGGCGGCCCCTCAGCCTCCTGCGGACACGCGCCCCGGATGCGCCGGCCGCGGCGGCGGCCTCGCGCCTGCGGCGCCGGGCCACCAGCAGGGTCTCCGCCACGAAGGAGAGCGTGAAGCCGGCGGTCACGCACGCGATGACGACGCCCAGCACCTGCTGGTAGCGGCTCTTGAGCTGGGGCACCGGGGTCTGCGGCAGGACCACCGGGGCCGTCTGCACGAAGTACGCGGGCTGCACCTTGGCCGCGGCCTGGAGCGCGTTGAGCTGCTCGCCGGCGAAGGTGGTGAGCGTACTGGTCTCCTTGAGCACCTTCGCCCGGTCGGTGCCCGTGACGGTCAGGGCGAGCATCGGGCCGGAGGTGTTCGCGGCGAAGCCGACCGTGTAGGGGTCGGTCACGCCGAGGCCGTGCAGGTCGCGCGCCGCATCGGCCCCCGACAGGGTCCTGATCAGCACGTCCGCGGTCACGACGAGTGAACCGCCCGCGTTCGAGATGGGGTTGCCGAAGGCGGGGGCCATTTCGGCCACCGCCGTGGAGTCGAGCAGCGCCACCGAGCTCTGCGACTGGTACGCCACGGGCACCGACCGGTACAGGTGCAGCCCGGCGAGGAGCCCGATCAGCGTCAGGGGCACCATCACGTACCAGCGGCGCCGCAGCACGGCGGCTATCTCACCGATGCTCACGAACGCCCCCTCGCGACTGCCGGAACCGATGGCGGGCCGACCCGCGTCCTGGAAAGATCGAACGCGACGGAAGGAATCCTGTGTCGCCTGGTGAGTTGTTCCGCACGCTTCGCCGCCGCTGGTACGTCCTGCTCCTGGTGGCGGCGCTGGCGGCGGCCGGGGCCGTGCAGGTGCTCCGCCCCGAACAGACCTATGTGAGCTCGGCGATCGTCGTGCTCAAGCCGCCGGTCACGGGCAGCCAGCCGAACCAGCTCGCCAATCTGCAGCCGCCGCTCGCCGCCGTGTCCTACGCGGCGGTCCAGCAGCTGGAATCGGCCGCCGGGGCCGCCGAGTTGCGCACCGCGGGGGTGGCGGGCGCGTACCGGCTGATCCCGCGCAACAGCGGCACCAGCGTCACGCCCCGCTATCTGATCCCCTCGCTCCAGGTGCAGGCGGAGCACGCGGACCCGGCCGCAGCGAACCTGGCCGTACTGAAGGTCGTCGAGGCCTACACGAAACACCTCGCGGACATGCAGGCCGAGCAGCGGATCCCGGAACCCGCGCGGATGAGCGTGACCCTCCTCGTACCGCCGACCGCGGTCGCGCAGACCGGGACCAAGAGCCGCGCTCTGGCCGGGACGGCGCTGCTGGCCGGGGTCTGCGCCGTGGCCGCCGCCCTGTGGACCGATCAGCTCGTGACACGCCGGAACCGGCGCCGGCGCGAGGGCGCCGGCACCGGTCCGGGGAACGCAGCCGAGAGCGGGGTGCCCGCGGCCGCGGCGGCCCGCTGAGGAAGCGGGCCGCCGGGCCGACGGTGCCCCGAGAACGGGGCGGTGGTGCTGATGGTGCTGTTGGTTCATCAAATCCCTCGGCGTTTCCAGGACTGCCACCAGAGCCACTCGCGCCCCCGGTCGGCGACGGCCGAGAGCACCAGCGGCTGGAGGTACGGCATCACGCGGGCCCCGATCCGCCGGCGCCTGCGCAGCGCCCGGTACTCGGCGAGCGAGGCGTACCCCGGCAGGCACTCGGCGGCGAACGCCTCCAGCTCCTCGACCGGAACCATCCCGGTGCGCCCCCGGTCGTACGCGCGGTAGGCGCGCCGCAGCGCGTACCGGGCGAGCCGGGTCCGCGCCAGGGCGGACAGCCGGCCGGCGTCCGGGAGCAGGCCGGCGCATTTCTCCAGCACCGAGTCGAAGGCGACGAGGCGCTGGCGCAGGTCGTCGAGCTGCCCGCCGAAGTCCGTGGTGGACATGTTGTTGCCGTGGACGCGGTAGAAGGCCTGGTCGGCCCCGCGGACGTAGCCCACGTCGGCGTGCGCCGCGAGCCGCATCCACATCTCGATGTCGCCGGCGTGCGGGAGCTGCGGGTCGTAGCCGCCGACCTTGCGCTGGAGGCTGGTGCGGACGACCACCTCGGGTGAGGTGATGCACCCGGTGCCCTCCCGGAAGCGCCGCTCCAGCCACCACTGTCCGGGGTAGACGACCGAGCCGGTGCTCCGGGTGCGGGCCGCGGGGAGCGGCCCGCCGTGCCGGAACCGCAGCGGCCTGCCGTAGGCGAAGCCGGCCTCGGGGTGGGCGTCGAGCAGGGCCGCGGCGCGCACCAGGGCCCCGGGAACCAGTCGGTCATCGGCCGAGAGCAGGGCGACGTAGTCCCCGTCGGCCCACTCCAGCAGGCCCTCGTTGTAGGTGGCGATGTGGCCCTGGTTGCGTTCGTGGACCCGGACCTCGATCCGGGGGTCGGCGGCCGCCAGGGCGCGCGCGACCTCCGCGGAGTCGTCGGGCGAGGCGTCGTCGATGATCAGTACCCGTACGTCGACGCCTTCCTGCTCGTCCAGGACGCTCTTGACGCAGTCGGCCAGGAAGTGGCCGTACTTGTAGCAGGGGATCACCACGCTGACGGTGCTCACTGGCCGGACACCTCCGTGGAGCCGTCCGCCGCGAGGCCGGCCGGCGCCGTGGTGGTGAACACCGGGCCGACCCAGTAGTTCACGGAGCCGAAGGTGTTCGACGGGAACACCGAGGCCGACCCGTACTGGTAGAGGCCGTTGGCGCCGCCGCTGCCGTCGGCCGGAGCGACCAGCGGGTAGGAGCGGTGCGCGGCCGTGAAGTAGCCGCCGTCCACGGAGTACTTGCCGTTCGGCGCGTGGTAGGAGGCCACGTAGCTGGCGCCCGCGGTGATGGGCACCGGGGTGGTGAAGTGGAGCTGCTGCCAGCCCGAAACGGTCTCGCTGCCGAAGGTGCCGGTGGCGAGGAGCGTGCCGGTGGCCGACCAGAGGCTGCCGGTGTGCGTGCCGGTGTTCCCGGGGCCCTTGTAGAAGGTGATGCCGGTGACGTAGCCGCTGACGGCGGACTGGAAGCGGGTGCCGAGTTCGACGGAGTTGGTGTCGTCGGTGACGCTCGGGGTGCTGGGTACGGCGGAGGACCCCCACAGGGTGCAGGGGCAGTTGACCGTGGGCGGGCTGGTGCTGGTGGTGAACGTCCAGGTGACGGGCGCCGCCATGGTGTTGCCCCACAGGTCGGCCGCCTGCACGGAGGCCGTGTACGTGGTGTTCAGCCCGAGTTCGGTGGACGGGGTGAAGGTGGCGCTGTTGGAGGCGCTGAGGACCTTGTTGCCGGGGACCGTGGCCCCGCCGGCGTCCTTGAGGGTGAAGGCGAGGGTGTCGGCGTCGATGCCCTCGTTGAAGGTGGCCCCCAGCTGCGTGGTGATCGCGGTGCCGACGGCCGCGGACTGCGGCGTGATCGAGGTGACGGTGGGCGGCGCCGTGCTCGCGGTCGAGGTGTCCAGGACCGCGTCGACCCAGTAGTTGCTGCCGGACGAGGTCGTGGAGGGGAACCCGCCCGTGGCGCTGTAGCGGTACACGCCGTTGCCCCCGTCGGTACCGCTGCGCAGCGCGGTCAGCGGGGCCAGCCCCGCATCGGCGGTGGCGAAGGTGTTGTCGAAGGAGTACCCGCCGCCCAGGGCGAAGTAGGAGGCGATGTAGGTGGTGTTGGCCTTGACCGGGACCGGTGAGGAGAAGTTCAGCTGCTGCCAGCCGGATGCCGTCTCGTTGGTGAAGGTGCCGGTGGCCAGGCGCTGGCCCGTGCTGCTCCACAGGCTGCCCGTGTGGGTGCCGGTGTTGGCCGGGGACTTGTAGAAGCGGACGCCCGTGATGGAGCCGGGTGCCGAGGATCGGATCTTCACGCCGAGCTCGACGGCGCTGCCGTCGCCGGCGTTCACAGTGCCCGGTACGGCCGCGGCCGGCCAGACGGTGCAGGGGCACTGCTGGGGCCCCACGGTCAGCGGCACGGTGGTGGTGGCGCCGATGTTGACGCTGTCGTCCACCGCGCGGACCTTGATCTGCGCGGCTCCGGGGGTGGTCGGGGTCCACTTGTAGCTCCAGGACCCGATGCCGGTGGTCGCCTTCCAGGTGGTCCCGCCGTCGGTGGAGACCTCGACGCGGGCCACCACGCCGCCGCCGCTGTCGGTCGCGGTGCCCGTGATGGTCACCGGCCGCAGTGCGGGCACCGTGGCGTTCGCCGCCGGGCCGGCCACCGTGATGGCCGGGCCCGTGGTGTCCGTGGAGGCGGTCGCCGCGATCAGGTCGCTCTGCAAGGACTTGGGCTGGACGCCCATGTCGGCGAAGACGTTCACCGTCGCCTGCTGCATCCGCTTGTCCTCGGTGACCACCGCGTTGTCGGGATTGCCCGTCGGCATGTTGGTCAGGCCCCAGGACCACTGCACGGTGCCCGCGCCGAAGACCAGGGCGTGCGAGGTCTGGTCCCGGAAGGCGACCAGGCTGTGCGTGGCGGTGCCGTTCCCGTACGTGTTGCCGTAGTCGAGGCGGAGCTTGCCGTCGTTGATGTCCACCGCGGTGGACGACAGCTGGATCTGCCCGGGAGGCCGCGCCGCGTCCTCCACATCGCTGTCCCACTCGTAGCCGAGCGTGCCGGTCGGGAACGTGGCGGTCTGGGAGGGGGTCAGGCTCGCGACGGTGGTGCCCCGCCACAGCCGCATCTTGGCGAACGAGCCCGGCACGGTGATCGCGTCGCTCCGGTAGCCGTTCACGCTGAACAGCGAGCCGGTCACCTGGTTCTCCGGCTGGAAGGGCCGCCCGTTGGTGGCGCTGGCCGGGTCCATGAAGGTGCCCGTCCAGATCCCGCTCGGGTCGGGGATGCCGTTCGGCTGGGGGAAGGAGAGCTTGGTCTCCTTGTAGCAGACCAGGGTCCGGTTGGCGGTCGAGGCCCCGTCGATACTGGGGGCGAGACGGGTCTTCCAGAAGACCTCGTTGCCGCTGAAGTAGGTCTGGCTGACGCCGGCGTGACGGGAGTTCAGCGCGTTCGTGAACTGGTCCTGGGTCCAGTACTCGTCGTGCCCCGAGGACATGAAGACCTTGTGGTTCTGCAGCTGCGCCGCGCCCCGGGTCGACATGTCGATTCCGGACATGTAGCTCACGTCGTACCCGTTGCGCTCGAGCCACGAGATCATCTGGTACTCGGACCCGTAGATCCCGTTCTCCCCGCCGATGTCCATCGGCCGGTTGTAGCTGACCTCGTACGCCCGGCCGTCCGGGGCCGGGCCGCCGCCGCCGTACAGGTCCTGACCGCCGTAGTCGTTGTACGCCTGCCAGGTCTGGTCGCTGGTCTGCACCACGATGTCGGAGTGGCTGGAGTCGTTGCGGACGACGAACGGATAGGGCATCACCCCGTTGCCGTCCGCCTGGTCGAGGTTGGCGATGTACAGGCCGGAGACGGCGTCGGCCGGCACGGTCCACGTCGCCGTGACCGGCCAGTTGCCGCAGTCGACCAGGCCGGTGGAGGACTTGGTGGTGCAGCTGCGCGGGTTCCCGCCCGGCAGGAAGTTCGCCGGGTAGGTCTGGGCCGTCTGCGCCGCCGTCGACATCAGGCGGGCCCCGTCACCCCCGTAGTGGCCCAGCCGGTAGACCGACACCCGGTACGGGGTCGGCGACTGGACCTTGAACTGCACCGTTTCGCCCGCCTGGACGCTCATCTGGGCGCTGAAGCCCTTGATGTCGCCGTAGGCACTGGGCGCGAACCAGTCGGACATCGGCGTGCCCGGCTTGGAGTTCTCGCACACGATCGGGTTCGTGCCGGGACCGCAGGGGTCCACCGCACCCGCCACCGAGGACGGAGGTAAGACCGTGGCCATCAGGGCCGCGACCACGGTGAAGAGGCCGTACCGGAGCAACCTTGTCCGTCTGTTCATCTGTACCTCATTTTTTACGTCAGCGCAGGGCGTCAGCGCAGCGCGTCGGTGAGGGCGTCCACGACCCGCTGCTGTTGAGCGGCGGTGATCTGCGGGAAGAGCGGGAGGGAGAGCATCCGGTCCGCGGCCTGCTCGGCGTGGGGGAAGTCCCCACGGCCGTGGCCGAGGTGGCCGAAGGCCGGGGTGAGGTGGACCGGTGCCGGATAGTGCACGCCGGCGCCGATGCCCTCCGCGTTGAGCTTGCCGACGACCGCGTCGCGGTCGCCGCCGCTGACCCGGACGACGTACAGGTGCCACACGTGGACGTTGCCCTCCTCCGTGGCCGGCAGGGTCAGGCGTCCGGCGGCCGCGAGGCCGCCCAGCAGCTCGTCGTAGCGGGCGGCGGCGGCGCGGCGGGCCGCGTTCCCGTCGGCGAGGCGGGCCAGCTTCGCCCGCAGCACCACGGCCTGCAGACCGTCCAGCCGGCTGTTGAACCCGGCCACGTCGTGGCGGTACTTGGCGATGCCGCCGTGGTTGGCCAGCGCCCGCACGAGGCCGGCCGTCTCCTCGTCGTCGGTCACCACCGCGCCCGCGTCGCCGTAGGCACCCAGGTTCTTGCCCGGGTAGAAGCTGGTCGCGGCGATCCCGCCGCTGCCGGGAGTGCGGCCGTCGCGGGTGGCACCCTGGCTCTGCGCGGCGTCCTCGACGACCTTGGCGTGCGCGGGCAGCCGGGCGGCCAGCTCCGCTGCGTCGGCGCACTGCCCGTACAGGTGGACCGGGACCACGGCGCGGGTGGCCTTCCCGACCGCGTCCAGTGCGGCCTGCGGGTCCATCAGCAGCGTGTCGGGGAGGCAGTCCACCAGGACCGGCCGGGCGCCGATGCGGGCGACGGCACCGGCCGTGGCGATGAACGTGTTGGCGGGCAGCACCACCTCGTCGCCGACGCCCACCCCACTGGCGCGCAGGGCCAGTTCCAGTGCGTCGGTGCCGTTGGCCACGCCGACGCAGTGGCCGACCCCGGCGAAGGCGGCGTACTCACGCTCGAAGGCGCGGACCTCCTCACCGCCGATGAAGGCGGTGTCGGCCAGCACGCGGTCGAATCCTGCGCGTAATTCCTGCGCGACCTCGGCGTGCGCCGCCTTCAGGTCCACGAGCGGTATCTGGTTCATCCGACTGTGCTCCCCATCCGTGTCTCCGGCCTCGGGCCGGTCTCCTCGCCTTCGGCCCGCAGCTCGTCGAGCGCCGGACCCCCCGCCTCGCGCAGTCGGCGGGCCGGGCTTCCGGCCCACACCTCGCCGGGCGGCACATCGGCCAGAACCGTGCTCCCCATACCGGTCAGCGACCAGGCGCCGACCGTGGTGTACTCCCGGACCAGGGCGCCCGCACCCACGTACGCGCCCCGCCCCAGCCGCACCCCGCCACCGAGGCGGACCCCGGAGGCGAGCGTCGCGAAGTCCCCGACCGTGTCGTCGTGGGTCAGGACCGCGTGCGGCATCACCGCCACGTGGGCGCCCACCCGTACGGCCGCGGTCAGCACGCAGTGCGCGAGCAGCACCGAGCCCGCGCCGAGCGCCGAGGACGCCGAGACCGCGGCCGTGGGGTGGACCACGGTCGCGTACCGGCTCTCGGGCAGGGCCAGGCGCCGCACCAGGCGGGCCCGTACCGCGTAGTCGCGCGGACTGCCCACGCACACCACCACCCGGGCGGCGGGCAGCCCGTGCACGAGGTCGCAGCCGCCCAGCACCGGCACGCCGTCGACGTCCCTGCCGTGCAGGGCCGGGTCGTCGTCCAGGTGCCCGGCGAGCCGCCACCGCGGGGTGCGGCCGCGCTCCCGGTCGGCGGCGCCCGCGTCCCGTACGGCCTGGGCCGTCTCCCGGGCGAATCCGCCCGCGCCGACGACCAGCAGGTCTTCGGTCGGCACGGCCCCGGTGGCCGGGCCGTTCGGGGCGGTCATCCTCCGGCCTGTCCGCGCAGCACCGCCACCACCCGGTCCTGCTGGTCCTCCGTCATGGTGTGGAACAGCGGCAGGATCAGCGAGTCGCGGCTGATCCGCTCCGTCACGGGCAGCGGCGCCGACCCGTGCCCGGCGTACGCCGGTTCCAGGTGCGAGGCCATGATCCCGCGCCGGGCCGAGATCCCGGCCTCGGCCAGCACCCCGAGCAGCTCGTCCCGGCCGATCGGGAAGTCCTGCGCCAGCAGCACCCAGTACGACTGGAAGTTGCCCTCGCCGTGACCGGGGTCCCGGACCGGGCGCAGCCCCGGGATGCCGTCGAGGAGGCGCGCGTACCGGGCCGCCAGTTCCCGGCGGCGGGCCACGATCGCTTCCAGCCTGCCGAGTTGCACCAGGCCGACCGCGGCCTGGATGTCGGTCATCCGGTAGTTGTAGCCGACCTCCAGGTAGCTCTCGGCGATCGGCTTGCTGCTGGCGTGCCGCTGCGCCGCGGACACGTTCATGCCGTGTTCGCGCAGCCGGCGCAGCCGCTCCGCCCACTGGGCGTCGTCCGTGGTCACCATGCCGCCCTCGCCGGTGGTGATCACCTTGCGGGGGTGGAAGGACCACGCGGCGAGGAGTGCGCCGTGGCCGACCGACTTGCCGCCCACGGTCGCGCCGATCCCGCAGGCGGCGTCCTCCACCAGCGGAATGCCCCAGTCGGCGCAGGCCGCGCGCAGGGCGTGGACGTCGGCCGGCACCCCGCCCTGGTGGACGGCGAGCACCGCCCTGGTCCGCGGGGTGCGTACGGCGTCCACGGTGTCGGGGGTCAGGTTCCCGGTGGCCTCCTCGACGTCCGCGAACACCGGGTGGGCGCCTACGTAGCGCACGGCGTTGGCGGTGGCGATGAAGGACAGCGAGGGCACGACCACCTCGTCGCCCGGCCCGAGCTCCAGCGCGATCAGCGCCAGGTGCAGGGCGGTGGTGCACGAACTCACGGCGATGCCGTGCTCGGCGCCCACCCGTTCGGCGAAGGCCCGCTCGAACTCGGCGACCCGGGGGCCCTGGGCGACCCACCCGGACAGCACCGCGTCGGCGGCCGCCCGCGCCTCCTCCTCGCCGAGCCACGGGACCATGACGGGGATGCGGCCGCGCGCGGGGTCCTGGGCGGGCACCGCCCCGGCGCTCATCGGCCGGCCTCCCCGGCCGCGGCGGCGCTGCCGGTGGCGGCGGTGCCGGAGGGCGATCCGGCGGCTGCGTCGGCGGCGCGTTCGGCCCGCCACCAGTCCACCAGGTCCCGCAGACCACGGTGCAGGTCGATCTCGGCGGTGAAGCCGAGGCGCCCCGAGGCGTGCGAGGTGTCCGCGAGGCGCCGGGTGACCCCGTTCACGGCGCGGGCCGGTCCGTGCTCCGGTACCAGCCCGTCCGCGCCCATGGCCTCCAGCAGTCCGAGCGCCAGGTCGCGCAGGCTGGTCTCGGATCCGCTCGCGACGTTGAACACCTCGTCGGTCAGGTCCGACTCGGCGGCCAGCAGGTTGGCCCGCGCGATGTCCCTGACGTCGGCGAAGTCCATGGTCTGGGTGCCGTCGCCGAGGATCAGCGGCGGCTCTCCCGCGGTGATCCGCTCCATCCACCGGATCAGTACCTCGGTGTACAGCCCGTGGATGTCCATCCGGGGCCCGTACACGTTGAAGTAGCGCAGCGCGACGTAGTCCAGCCCGTACATGGCGTGGAAGCTGCGCAGCACTCCCTCGTTGAAGGCCTTCGCCGCCCCGTAGAAGGTGTCGTTGTTGTACGGGTGGTGGCGCTCGGTGGTCGGGAAGGTCTCCGCCAGCCCGTAGACCGAGGCCGAGGACGAGGCGATCACCTTGCCCACCCCGGCGGCGACCGCGGCCTCCAGCACGTTGAACGTGCCGTCGACCAGCACCTCGTTCGCCAGCCGCGGCTCCTCGGCGCACTGGGTGATCCGGATGGCGGCGAGGTGGAACACCAGGTCGGCGCCCTCGGTCGCCTTGCGTACGGCGCTCGTGTCGCGGATGTCGCCGTCGACGACGTCCACCACGCCGCTCTGCAGGGCGCGCGCCAGGTTGGCGGTGCGCCCCCGCACGAAGTTGTCGAGCACCACGATCTCGCGCGCCCCGTTGTCCACCAGCAGGTCGACCACGTGCGAGCCGATCGTGCCCGCCCCGCCGGTGACCAGAATCCTCTTGCCTCGTACGCTGCTCAACGCCCTGCCCCTACTGAGTCGGTCATGGTGTTTCCTGCTGCGCCCGGCGCGGTGTGCGCGGCTCCGGGCGCGACGGTTCCGGGGGTGGTCCCGCGAACGGTCCCGCCAACGGTCAACGCCCGGTGCGCAGTCCGACGACCGCGCCGCGGAACTCCAGGCTCCGGGAGGCCGCTTCCAGGATGTCGAGCACTTGCAGGCCCGCCCAGCCGTCGGTCAGCGCCGGCCGCCGCGTCCTGATCGCGGCGCCGAACTCCTCGACCATGCTGCGCAGGGCTTCCTTCTCCCCGATCGCGGGCGCCACCATGTCGCCGCTGCGGTAGGAGACGAGCATGTCGCGGCGCTCGTCCACGCCGATCTCCTGCGGGGCCGTCAGGTCCACCCCGCGGTCGTACACCGCCACGCGCTGCGTGGGGTTGAGGTCGTCCCACACCAGGGTTCGCTTGGAGCCGCCGACCATCGTCGTGCGGACCTTCACCGGGGACAGCCAGTTGACGTGCACGTGGGCGATGGCGCCGGTGTTGAGCGTGAGCGTCAGATAGGCCACGCAGGACTGGCCGGCGCCGATCGGGTCCGCCCCGTGCGCGGCGACGGCGACGGGCCGGATGTTCTCCGGGAGGATGAAGTCGAGGACCGAGAGGTCGTGGGGGGCCAGGTCCCACAGGACGTCGATGTCCTTCTGGACGAGCCCCAGGTTGATCCTGACCGAGTCGACGAACTGGATCTCGCCGAGTTCGCCGGAACGGACCATGTCCCGGATGCGGGCCACCGCCGGGGTGTAGCAGTACGTGTGGTCGCACATGAGGGTGAGGCCGCGTTCCTCGGCCTCGGTCACCAGCCGCAGGCCGTCCTCGTACGTGGCGGCGAGGGGCTTCTCCACGAGGACGTGCTTGCCGGCGCGCAGGGCGGCCAGTGCGACGTCGAGGTGGGTGCCGGCCGGGGTGGCCACGGCGACCGCGTCGACGGCCGGGTCGGCCAGGACCGCCTCGAAGTCCGCCGTCGCCTGAACCGTGGAGTAGCCGCCGAGCACCTTCCGGGCCCGGTCGACGTTCAGATCACAGAGCCAGCGGAGCCGGAACCCCGGACTGGACTGGAAGTTGCGCACGAGATTGGGGCCCCAGTAGCCCGCTCCGATGACGGCGACGCCTAATGGCTTGGCCGGCCACGCAGCTGCGGCTGCGGCTTCGCGCCCCGCACCCTTCACGGCGTCCTTCTCGGCGTCCTTCTCGGTGTCCTTTTGGGATTCCTTCTCGGTTTCCTTCACGGCGTTCCCTTTCCTTCCACGCACGCCCGCGGGCGTGTCGACAACCCATGGCGGGGACGCGTGCGAAGGAAGGAGGTGCCGCCGACGGCCGGCGCCGGGCGCCTGCGCGGCCCGTGCGTGACCTGCCCAACGGTGATGGCCCCCCACGACCGATGCCCTACGTGTTTCGACGTACTTTCCGCCCCCCGGCCGCCCGGCGCCCCTCGCGCCGGTCCGGCCACGGGCAGGCGGCCTGTTCCCCCAAGCCGCCGCACCCGAATCTGCTCCAACTACCTTGCTCCGACTGGATTTCAGCGTCGCCGAAGCACGCCCAATCCGGTCGGCTGGGTTCAATCTAGACCACCGGACCTACCCCCGTGGAGAGTTGGAGGAAACGGTCGGCTCGGGTGTTCGAGCATGCATACTTCCGGGGTGACCAGCATCGTGATCCCGGCCCACAACGAGGGCCGGGTCATCGGCCGGCTCCTCGACGCGCTCCTGGCCGACGCCCCGGTGTCCGCCCCCGACATCGTCGTGGTGTGCAACGGCTGTACGGACGACACCGCCGCGGTGGCGGGCGCGCGGGGGCCCCGCGTGCGGGTGGTGGAGATACCGACTCCCTCCAAACACACGGCGCTTCGGGTCGGGGACGAGCACGCGCGCGGCTTCCCCCGCCTGTACGTGGACGCCGACGTCGTGTTCGGGGCCGCCGACGTACGGGCCCTGGCCGGGACCCTCGCCACCAGTCCGGACCTCCTCGCCGCGGCCCCCGGACGCGACATCCCGCTGGCCGGGTGCGCCTGGCCGGTCCGCGCGTACTACCGGGTCTGGCAACGGCTGCCGGCCGTCCGCGAGGGGCTGTTCGGGCGGGGGGTCATCGCGGTGTCCGAGCCGGGGCACGCGCGGATCGCCGCCCTGCCCCCGCTGATGGCCGACGACCTGGCGGCGTCCCTCGCGTTCGCGCCGGACGAGCGGCGGGTGGTCGAGGCGGCCCGGGTCGTGGTGCATCCGCCGCGGACCTGGGCGGACCTGGTCAGGCGACGCGTCCGGGCGGCGACTTCGTCCGCCGAGCTGGAACGCTTCCAGGCGTCGGGGCCGTCCGGGGCCGCGGAGGGAGCGCAGGCGCCGTCCGCGCGCACCGGCACGGGCGATCTGCGTGCCCTGCTCCGGGCCCAGCCGAGCCTGCTCCCCGGGGTCGTGGTGTTCGTCGTGGCGGCGCTCGCGGCCCGCCGGGGAGCCCGCAAGGCCATCCGGACCGGGGACTTCTCCACCTGGCTGAGGGACGAGAGCAGCCGGCGGGGCTGAGCCCCCGCACCGCCCCGAATCAGGCCGTATACCGCCCAGTTGGCCCGTACCACCACTAGGGTTTCACTCACACGTACGAGTGACTCAGACCGTCGGCACCGGGAGCTCGAGAGCATGTACCTCGCGGACCGCTCCGCGCCCGCCGGCGCGCACACCGCACCGGACGGCGGGCCCGTCCGGGCCCCCGCAGTCGCCTCGGCCGTCCTCGCGCTCGGCAGCGTCAGCCTGATCACCGACGTCTCCTCCGAGATGGTCACCGCGGTGCTGCCCCTCTACCTGGTCGCCGGACTGGGGCTGAGCCCGCTCGGCTTCGGCGCACTCGACGGCGTCTACAACGGGGTCAGCGCGCTGGTGCAGCTGACCGGCGGCCACCTCGCCGACCGGGTCCGGGGCCACAAGCTGATCGCCGGTATCGGCTACGGCCTGTCCGCCCTGTGCAAGCCGCTGCTGCTGCTCGCCCACAGCCTCGGCCCGGTGGGGCTGGTTCTCGCCCTGGAACGCACCGGCAAGGGCCTGCGCACCGCCCCGCGCGACGCGCTGATCTCCCTTTCCACACCTGCCGAGTTACAGGGCCGCGCCTTCGGCGTGCACCGCGCCATGGACACCACCGGGGCCCTGCTCGGCCCCCTCGCCGCCTTCTTCATCCTGAACGTGGCGGTGGGCGGGTACGACGCCGTCTTCGGCGTCAGCGCGTGCATCGCCGTGCTCGGCGTCGTGGTGCTCATGCTGTTCGTCCCGTCGGGTGCGGGCCTCGGCCCGGCCGGCCCGGAGTCCGGCACCTCCCCGAAGCCCGCGGCCCCGAAGCCGGGTGCCGTGAAGCCGGACACGGTGAAGCCGGACGCCGGGAGGCCGGACGCGGTGAAGCCGGACGCCGGGAGGCCGGACGCCGGGAAGTCCGGCGCCCCGAAGCCGGGCGCGGTGAACCTGCGGGAGGCACTGGCCCTGCTGCGCCTGCCCCGGCTGCGCGGCCTGGCGCTCTGCGCCGCCCTGCTGGGTCTCACCACCGTCAGCGACGCCTTCCTCTACCTGCTGCTCCAGGACCGCGCCGGCATCCGCGAGCAGTGGTTCCCGCTGCTCCCCCTGGGCACCGCCGCCGTGTTCCTGCTGCTGGCAGTGCCGGCCGGGGCCCTGGCCGACCGGATCGGGCGCCGCACCGTATTCCTCGCCGGGCACGCCCTCCTGCTGGCCGGGTACGGGCTGCTGCTGTGGGCTCCGCACCGGCCCGCCCTGCCCTGGCTGGTCCTCGTACTGCACGGCCTGTTCTACGCCGCGACCGACGGGGTCCTGCCCGCCGCCGTCGCCGCGACCGTCCCGGCGCAACTGCGGGCCACCGGCATCGCCCTCGTCGGCACCGGCCAGGCGCTGGCCCGCTTCGGCTGCTCGCTCGCCTTCGGCGGTGCCTGGACGCTCTGGGGCGCCGGTCCGGCGCTCGCCGCCGCCGCGGCCGGTCTGTGCTGCTGCGCGGCCGTCGCCGGCTTCGTACTCCGCCCGGCGGCCCCGGACGCCGTTCCCGCCCCCTCCCGAGACCCCCGAGGAACCCGATGACCCGCTCACGCCGGCTGCTCGCACTCGCCGTGGCCGTGCTGCTCCTCGGAGGCCTCGCCGTCGCGCTGGTACTGCGCGCCGCCGCCCGGGCCGAGCAGACGCGGGAGGGCGACCCGACGGTCGCACAGGGCCGGGTCACGCTCGGGCGGCAGGACCGGCTGGCCTTCCTCAACGGCGCGCAGGGCCCGCACCGCGGGGCCCTCGTCTCGGTCCCGGGGCAGTCGCCCCAGGCCGAGCGCACCTCGTCGGGCCTCACCTGCCAACGCTTCCACGCGGCCGCCGGCACCGGCGTGTGCCTGAACTCCACGCCGGGCGCGCTCGCCCAGGACAACCGGGCCCTCATCGTGGACTCCGGCCTGCGCACGCTGCGCAGCTTCCCGCTCGCGGGCACCCCGTCCCGGGCCCGGGTCTCGCCGAGCGGCCACTTCGCCGCCTGGACGGTGTTCGTCTCCGGCGAGTCCTACGGGGCCGCGTTCTTCTCGACGCGCACTTCGATCGTGGACACCCGTACCGGCACGATCGAACCGGACCTGGAGAAGTTCTCCGTCCGGATGGACGGCCGGCCCTACACCTCGGGCGACGTGAACTTCTGGGGCGTCACCTTCTCCAAGGACGACGACACCTTCTACGCCACCCTCGGCACCGCCGGCCAGACGTACCTGGTGAAGGGCTCGCTCTCGCAGCGCACCGTCACCGCCCTCGCCCAGAACGTCGAGTGCCCTTCCCTGTCCCCGGACGAGACCCGGGTCGCGTACAAGAAGCGCGTCATGCGCGGCGCGGCGCTGTGGCGCGAGCACGTACTGGACCTGCGGACGCTGCGCGAGCAGCCGCTCGCGGAGAAGCGCAGCGTGGACGACCAGGCCGTCTGGCTCGACGACCACACCGTGGCCTACGCCCTGCCCGCCGAGGGCAAGGCGGACACGACCGACCTCTGGACGGTGCCGGCGGACGGCACGGGCGCCCCCCGCATCCTGACGCCGGCGGCCTCCTCCCCGACCCGCCTGGACTGACGCGCACCTCGTGGAAGGCGCCGGGCTCCGGCGACAGGGCGAGGCCTCGTTTGTACGAACGCGCCCCCGGTACCTGCCCGTTCACCGGTCGGCCGCTCGTTCCCGCGGTCGCCACGGACGGGCGCGCGGAGACGGCCCTGCGGTTCGGGGAAGGCGATGCCCATGTGCGCCTCCCGGAGCTCGCGGAACTGGCCGGCAGCGACTTCACCGTGGAGTTCTGGGCCCGGCGTACGGCCACCGGCCGCGAGGAGTTCCTCCTCGGGGGCACGGCGACCGGAACGGCAGCGCCCGCGCATAGCCACGGTGAACTGCACGGCGGCCCCCGCAGTACCTCCCGGCCGTCCAGCCCAACGCGGCCTGGGCGGCGCCGGGTTCCGGCCGTCACACGGGGCTGCCGGGCGATGGGTCAGTTCCGCTTGTCGGCGAGGATGCGGTCCGCCGCGTAGTGCGGGCACGACGCGGTGTGCCAGGTGACCGTCAGCAATCCGGCCTCTGCCGACAGGGTCCGCCCGGCTCCGTCCTTCGGCCCGGCATGGCAGTACGAACACACCAGGGGTCGCGGTTTGGGAAACTCCAGCATGATCGTGCCCTTCCCACTCAGACGCACTGGCGCACCGGATAAGCCAACTCCTATCAAACCTGGGTGGAACACGGCCCGATACCTGCCGGTAGGGCCTGAATTCCTGCAACCCGGGCGGGGCGGGGATGCGTTTGGCGCGCTCCGGGCAGCGAACGGGAAGGAGTCGTTGGGCACTTCGCCGCGGTGTGCGGGGCCGGGGCCTGACCGGCGCCTCCTGGCCCACAGGAATCCGACGACCTGGAACCGAGGCCACCCCAGCGCCTCCGGGGGAGCCTGCGGTCAGGTCAGCAGCTTCACCTTGGCCTGCTGGAACTCTTCCTCGGTGATCGCGCCCTTGGCCCTCAGATCGGCGAGCTTGGCCAGCTCGTCCGCGCCCGATGCGCCGGCCGGAGCGGTCCCTGCCGTCTGGCGGATGTAGTCCTGGAACGCGGCCTCGTTCTGCTTGGCGCTCTTGAGGTCCCGCTGGGTCATGCTCTTGCCGCGGGCGATGACGTAGACCAGTACGCCGAGGAAGGGCAGCAGGATGACGAAGATCAGCCAGCCCGCCTTGCCCCAGCCGCTCATTTCATGGTCACGGAAGATGTCCGTGATGATCTTGAACAGCAGGAACAGCCACATGATCCACACGAAGAACCAGAGCATGGACCAGAAGACACTGAGCGCGGGGTAGTCGTCCATGGATGCCTCCTTTGGGCGGGCCCGATGCCCGCGATCAGCAGTATTGGCGCGCGCACCGCGTTCCGCATGTCGAGCGGCCCCCGGACGCCTTCCACCTGTCTCGCCGAGCGGCGGCGCCGCCGTGTTCGTCGGGCCGCACCGCGGGCCACGGGCCGCGCCGACGGCCCTCACCCGGCCGGGTCATCCCCGCTCGCCGGATCGGGTGGGCCGGGATTGTCTGGCGATACGACCCGTAGGAGGGCTGTCATGCCGGACGACGAAAAAGAGGGCGAGCTCGCTGCGCTGCGGGCTCGGGTCGCCACGCTGGAGTCGGAGGCCGCGAAACGGCCACCGCACTGGCATCGGCTGCGCGCGTTCCTGTCCGCAGTGCTGATCGTCATCGGCTGCGTCCTCGCCCCGCTGGGCATCGTCGCTGCCTGGACGGCCGACATCGTGGGCGACACCGACCGCTACGTGGCCACCGTGGCCCCGCTCGCCTCCAACCCCGACGTACAGGCGGCCGTCGCGAACCGGGTCACGGGCGCGGTCATGGAGCACATCGACCTGGCCTCCCTGCTCGAGGGCGTCGCCCCGGACCAACGGCCGCTGCTGGAGAAGGCGCTGGGGAAGCTGGGCAATTCGCTCGAGGGAGCGGTCCGGAGCTTCGTACACGAAAAGGCCCAGGACGTCGTGGCGTCGCATGCCTTCGAGACCGTCTGGACCGACGCGAACCGCGCGATCCACACGGCGCTCGTTCGCGCCCTGACCGGCAGCGACAACGGAGCCGTACAGATCAAGAACGACTCGGTGACCCTCGATCTCGCCCCCGTGATCGACCAGGTCAAGACCCGGCTCGTGGACTCCGGGCTGAGCATCGCCGCCAAGATCCCCGAGATCCACACCGACTTCACCATTCTCCGGTCGGACAACATCGGCCGGGTCAAGACCGGCTTCCGGCTGCTCGAACTCGTCGGCCTGTGGCTGCCGGTCCTCGCCGTCGTCCTCGCGGCCGTCGGCATCCTGCTCTCCGTCCACCGGCGCCGCACCCTGATCGCCTCGGCCCTGGGCTTCGCCGTTGCGGCGCTCATCCTGGGCATCGCCCTGACGGTCTTCCGTACCGTCTATCTCAACGCGCTCCCCGACACCGTTTCCCAGCCGGCCGCCGGCGCCGTCTACGACGCGATGATCCGGCTCCTGCGCACCACGGTCCGCATGGTCGTGGTCCTCGGCGCCGTGCTCGCGCTCGCCGCCTGGCTCTCGGGGCCGGGGCGGCACGCCACGGTGGTCCGCCAGGTGTGGCACTCCGGTATCGCGGCCACCCGGGCCTCGGCCGACCGGGCGGGTCTGCGTACGGGCCCGGTCGGCGCCTTCGTGGGCCGCCACCGCAAGTGGATCACCTTGATCCTGGTGGCCGCCGCCGTCATCGCCTACGTGCTGTGGCCGTACCCGACCGGCTGGGTCGTCGTGGGTCTCGCCCTCGCGCTCCTCTTCGCCTTCGCCGTGACGGAGTTCATCGCCGAGGACGCCGACCACGCCGACCACGCCGACCACGCCGACCACACGACGACGACCGGGGGAAGCCCGCGGAGTTCCCCGTAGGCGACCCGGCTCAGGGGCGCGCCGCCGCCCCGGGCTGGGTCGCAGGGATGCGCTGGGTGAAGAAGAGCGCCGTCAGCGCGGCCAGGGCGAGGATCGCGAGGGCGGCCCGCAGCCCGTCGATCCGCGCGGTGGCGTTCGCGTCGAGGGCGGCCTGGGTCACCGACGATTCCGCGCCGGCCTCGTCGAGGGCGGCGGTGAGCTGGGCATCCGACAGGAAGGGCGCCCCTCCCTCGAGCTGGACGCTCGCCCGGCTCTTGACCTCGGCCGGGATCGCCGGGTTGTCCTCGATGGTCGTGAGGAACGACGAGGTCAGTACGGTGATGAGGATCGACCCGGCGACCGCGGTGCCGATCGAGGCGCCGAGGTTGGTGACGGTGTTCTGGATTCCGCCGACCTCGGCGCTCTGTTCGTCCGGGACGGCCGAGACGGTGACCGCCCCGAGCTGGGAGGCCAGCGCCCCCATCCCCAGTCCGATCAGCAGCAGCGGGACGGTGACGACTGCCGCACCGGAATCCTCGTCCAGGGCGGCCAGCAGGACGACGGCGCCGGCGAGCATCAGCAAGATCCCGAGCTTCACCACGCGCCGTGGTGAGGCCTGCGGACGGAACCGGGGGATCCCGATCGCGGCGGCCAGCAGGGAGACGGAGAGCGGCAGGATCAGCACGCCCGTCTTGACGGCGGACAGGCCCAGCGCGACGGACAGGTAGAGCGGGACGACGAAGAACACGCCCATCTGTACGAGGTACTGGAAGAAGAACATCGTCAGGCCGCCGGTGAGCTGCCGGTTGTGCACGAGCTCCGGATCCACGAGCGGTTCGGTACGGCGTGCGACGAGGCGTTCCTCCCAGCGGAAGAAGAGCCAGAGGAGGAAGAGACCGGCCAGCATCAGCCAGACGACCGGTGAGAGGGCGAACCAGGACGGCGCGCCGGCCTTGGGCAGGAACCATCCCCATTCGCTCGTGCGCAGCACGCCGAAGACGAACAGCCCGATGCCCACGCCGGACAGGACCGCGCCCACGACGTCGATGCGCGGTCTGTGGTCGGGGGGCGCGTCGGCGACCCGGCGGCCGAGCATCAGGATGGCCAGCACGACCACGACTTCTCCGGCGAACACCCAGCGCCAGGAGAAGAACGTGGTCGCCACACCGCCGATGAGCGGCCCGACCGCGATCGCCACCGCCCCTGCCGCGGCGACCAGCCCGTACGCGGCCGGCCGGCGCTCCACCGCGAAGTTCGAGGCGACCAGCGCCACGATCGCCGGCAGGATCAGCGCCGCTCCCACTCCCTCCAGGAACGACCAGCCCAGCATCAGGACGGTGAGGTTCTGGGCGAGCGACGTGGTGAGGGATCCACAGCCGTAGATGACGCAGCCGATCATGAATGCCCGTTTGCGGCCGACGATCGCTCCGACCTTGCCACCACTGATCATCAGCATCGCCATGACCAGCGTGTAGGCCGTGATCGCGCCTTGCAGACCGCTCACCGTGGTGCCGATGTCCTCCGCCACCGTGGCGATCGAGACGTTCATGACCGAGCTGTCCAGGGCCATCAGGAACTGACCGGCCGCCAGCGTCAGCAGGACGAGCTGCGCGTCTTTCGCCTTCCCGGCCGAGGGTGGCGTGGGTGCCTTGGCTGTCATGAACGGAGCGTCCCACGGCTACGGACGGCAACGTGCCGCCTCGCCGACGAGGTCAGCCGACTGGCAGAGAGGCGGCGCGACTGCTAAGGGCGGGTCCGGGAGCACCGCGCTCAGCCGCTGCCGAGCGGCAGCCCCGCGGCGCAACACCCCGGCCGAGGTCCCGCGCCCCGGCCGGCATCCGCCCGCGCGCCGGCGCTCGCGCCCGCGCTCACGCCGATTCCGCGACCACGCGTCCCGAGGTCACCGCGTCCACCAGCGCCTGGTGGTCGCGCTCGTTCCGGTCGGCATAGCTTTCCGCGAAGCGCACCAGCGCCTGGTCGAAGATGTCGCCGCTGCCCAGATAGGCGGCGATGGCGATCCGGTCCCCGGACCGGGCGTGTGCCCGGGCCAGCGTGGTGGCGCACACGTCCCCGTACGTCCGCATGCCGCGCGGCTCCATGAGCTCCGGCTCGATGCTCCCCTTCCAGTCCCGCAACTGCCGTACGTAGAAGTCCCGCTCGCGGCCGTCGATCCCCTTCGCCCGGTACCAGCCCAGGAAGATGTCACTGGCTGCCTGCATCAGGCGCTGACCGGCCACCACCCGCTCGCCCTGCATGGAGTATTCACCGGCGCCGGCGTACGGGGCGAGGACCGATGCGCCGGCCTCCTTGGCCTGGAGGATCAACGGGTCTTCGGCGTCCCGGCCCAGGAGCAGAATGATCCAGCACCGGGTTCCCACACTGCCGACGCCCACCACTTTGCGCGCCATGTCGACGAGGGTGAACTGCCGCAGCAGGTGCCGCCGGTCCGACGGAAGCGTCTGCCCGTACTGGTCGACCATGTCGCGGATCTGCTCCTCCAGCGTGCTGCGCTCCTCGTCCGGCAGCAGCTCCGAGAGCGGCGTGACGAGGGGTGGCATCGACCTGAACCGGCGTTCCCCGGCGACCACCTCGGTGAGTTTCCCGGCGGCCTGAAGGCTGTCGCGTCCGCGTGCCTTCGCCAGTGTCTCGGCCACCTGCTTGCGGCCGCGCGCGCGCAGTTCGGTCGCTGCCAGCGCGCGGAGCTGCTCCGCGTCGATCCGCGCGTACCAGACGTCGAGGTTGCTCATGGCCGCGTAGCGGCGCATCTG
Organism: Streptomyces sp. NPDC050448; assembly: GCF_040655295.1. NCBI lineage: Bacteria > Bacillati > Actinomycetota > Actinomycetes > Kitasatosporales > Streptomycetaceae > Streptomyces > Streptomyces sp. NPDC050448. Next base: position 25,124 of record NZ_JBFAJR010000007.1, read on the forward strand.
CTCGCGGTAGGACCTGCCTGCGGACTGGACGATCACGGCGCGCTCGGCATCGGTGAAGCCGTTCTCCCTCCCGGCGATGGCCAGGCTCACGGCCAGCCGCTTGACGTCCCATTCCCACGGTCCGGGCAGTGTCTCGTCGAAATCGTTGACGTCGAACAGCAGGTTCCGCTCCGGGGAGCCGAGCAGCCCGTAGTTCAACATGTGTGCATCGCCGCACAGTTGGACCCGCAAGCCCGAGTCCGGCGTGTGGTCCAAGTCGCCCGCCATGACGGCGGCGGCGCCCCGGTAGAAGCGGAACGGCGACTGCGCCATCCGCCCGTAGCGGATCGGCACCAGCTCCGGCACCCGGCCGGCCGACTGCCCTTCGAGCACGTCCACCGGATCCTGCCGGTGCACGGACGGCTCGAATTCCCCGTGTACGGAGCGGGGCGTCCTGCGCCGGGCGGCGCGGCCGCGTCCGGCCCGCTCCTCGGCGGACAGCCAGCGTGCGCCTTTCTCCGCCTTCGCGGCATGCATTGCCATCGCTGCGCACCTCCAGGCCACTCAGGCCCCCGCTGCCCAGCATGGCACCCCCGGCACAGCGCTGCCGTACGGTGCGCCGCGGCGCCGGGCGCCGGAGCACCGGCACTTCAGCCCTGCTCCGGCCTCCCCCGGTTCGGGAGCGGACTGCCCAGCCGCCCGGCGAGGAACGGCTCCTGCGCCAGGACGGCGCCCGTGGTGACACCGACGGCGACGGCCACGCACACCACGATCAGCCACGACAGCAGGACGAAGACCGAGCCGGCCGAACCGTAGTCGCTCAGCGCCCGGTCGAGGGCGCGCGGCATGTAGAAGCGCGCGCCGACCGACAGGGCGGTGGCGGCCCCGGCGGTGAGCACCGCTCCCGGCAGCAGGGGGAGCCAGCCGACCAGACCGCCCAGCAGCAGGTGCTGGGTCCACCACCACACCAGCATCTGGAGGACGAACGTAAGGGGGATGCCCAGCCAGAGTCCGACTCCGAACCCGTCGCGCACCGGCCCCTGCACGAACAACGCACAGATCCAGAGGGCGATCCACGCGAGCCAGCGCCAGACCGCGATCCGCACCCCCGTCCGCGGGATCTCCCACGCGCGCTTGCACAGGCGTTGCATGGCGCGGCTGACCGCGGTCGCGGACAGCAACACCATCAGGGCGCCCACCAGGCCCACCGCATTCTGAAATTCCCCGTGGGAGCCGCTGAAGATGTCGTTCAGCTGCTCGCTCGCCGCGCCGCTGAGCCCGAACACCGCGCGCACGGATGCGGCCATTTGCTCCGGAATGGGCGGCGGGGCGACCGACGCGACGACGAAGACCAGCGGCACGGCCGTCAGGAAGCACTGCGCGGCGAGCCGTGTCGCGGAGTCGAAGATGTCCACCGACACCATGCGCTCCGCGATGTGAGTGAGCACCGGGAAGCGGGTCTCCGCCCGACGCTGGAGGCGCCGGGCCGCCACCTTCGCGTTACGCGACCGGGTCCGCCACCGCGAGGGGTGCGAGGCGCTGGGCGCGCGCTTGCCGGAGGCCATCAGCACACCGGGGAGGGGGGCGGCGGAGAGAGGGGCGGAGAGGGGGGCGGACGGCTCGACGCCCACGACGGCACCAGCGGAGCAGTCGTCGCCATGGGGGTCTCCTTCGTGTGCGTCCAGACTGGAGGATGCGGCCGGGGACGGCATCTCGGCCTGCGCCGTTGAACTGCGCCCGGATGCGTCACCCTCCCCGCTCGGCCGTCTCCAGTGGGCGAAAGGGAAAAGGTGTCGGGGACGGGTTCCGTGCGTAGGGTCGTCGTCGTACGCCGTCACACGAGGGGGGCGCCATGGTTCTCGACCTCATGCTGATCGCGCTGGCCATCACTCTCGACCCGCTTCCCCTCATGGCGTTCGCACTCGTGGTGTCGTCCTCCAGGGGCGTGTGGAAGGGCCTCGCCTTCATTCTGGCCTGGCTGGCCTGCTTCGTCGCGGTGATCGCCGCCGTCCTCGCGCTGACCGACGGCGAGCCCCTGCCGCCGCGCTCACCGCCCGGCGTGGTGGGGCTGGCGGCCAAGCTGGCCATCGGGCTCGGGCTCGTGTTCTACGGGCTCCACCGCCGCCGCCTCATGCGGGCGGGCGAGGCCCCGGCGGGTGCCGACGCACCGCGTGGCCCGGACGTGCAGGAGGATCCGGCCGACGAGGTGGCCGCCGGCCTGGACGAGAGCTCGGTCTGGGCGTCGGCAGGCCTGGCCGTACTCGTCCAGCCGTGGGGGATGGTGGCGGCGGGCGCGACGACCGTGCTCGAAGCGAACACCTCGAACCCGGCCACCTACATGGCCCTGTTCGGCTTCTGCTTGCTCGCGACCGCGAGCCTGCTGGCCGCCGAGCTGTACCTCGTGTTCGCACCCGAGGTCGCCCAGGCCCGGCTGCTGCGCCTGCGCGGATGGCTGAAGGGCCACGCGCAGCAGGCGATCGTCGTGCTCTGTCTGGCGCTCGGCCTGTGGCTGACCGGCAAGAGCATCTACCAGCTGACCGGCTGACCGGCCTGCCGGACCAGCCGATCGGCTTGTCCGGCAGGCGGCGTTCCGGATGTGCGGAGGTGCCTGCGCGGTGCTGAAATGGGCTTAGGTGACGTCGGCTCCGGCCCACCGTGTGCCGGAGCCCACCGCCCGCGGATCAGCGGCCGACTCGACGTCCCCCTCCCATCCCCCCAGCCCGACAGGAGCAGCCATGAGCAGCGAGGCCGAGGAATCCACGGGGATCGGCGACATCGACGACATGGGCCCCGTGGACTACGTCGTGATCGAGTTTCCGGGCAACCGGATGACGGGCAAGGGGCTCCCCCTGCTCGTCGATCTCGTCGATCGCGGCGTCATCCGGATCTTCGACCTGGTCTTCGTCCGCAAGGATCTGGACGGCACGGTGACGGCGGTGGAGCTGAAGGACTTCGACTCCGAGGTCGACCTGTCGGTCTTCGAAGGAGCCTCGTCCGGTCTGCTGGACCAGAGCGACATCGACGAAGCCAGCGTTGCGCTGGAACCCGGGAACTCGGCGGGGATCATCGTGTACGAGAACACGTGGGCGGCGCCGTTCGCCCGTGAGCTGCGGCGCGGAGGCGCCCAGCTCGTGGCGGCCGGCCGGATTCCCGTCCAGGCGCTGCTCGCATCGCTGGACGCCATGGAGGCCCCGCCCGCCGAAGGGTGAGGACGGCCGCAGCCCTGCTCCACCGCACCCCTGGAGATGAGCATCATGCCCGGACTTCTTCGCGGAGTCGCCCGTACCGCCGTCGTCGCCGGCACCGCCACCGCCGTGTCCAACCGGGTGTCCCGGCGGCAGGCCGGCCGGTGGTCCCAGCAGGAGGCCGCGCAACAGGCCCCGGCCGAACCCCCGCCCCCGCCGCCGGCCCCCGCCCCGGCTCAGGCCGCGGCCCCGGCCGCCGACGACATGAGCACCAAGATCGACCAGCTCAAGCAGCTCAGCACCCTCAAAGAACAGGGAGTGCTGACCGAGGAGGAATTCGCCGAGCAGAAGCGTCGGCTCCTCGGCTGACCGAACACCCGGCACCGGACGTACCGGTGAGGGACGGGGGACGGGAAGGAACGGCCCCATGACGCAGCCGAGCCCGCAGCCGCAACCCGGGCAGCCGGGTACGCCGTCGGGATCCCCGCCGACCGCTCACGCCGATGCACCACAGCCGTCGGAGGCCGACAAGCTCCGCGAGCTGCTCCGCACTCCCGGGTACCTGAAGATGCTGATGTTCTGCGGGCTCATCGGCATCCCGGTCTCGCTGGCCGCGTTCTGGTTCCTCGCCGGGCTCCACGAACTGGAGCGCCTGGTGTGGGCGGACCTCCCGCAGGCCCTCGGCCACGCCTCTCCGCCGTGGTGGTGGCCGCTTCCGCTGCTGCTCGTCTCCGGCATCTGCGTCGGGCAGATCGTCACCCGTCTGCCCGGGGCGGGCGGGCACATTCCCGCCTCCGGCCTGCACGCGAGCAGTCCCGGCGCCGCAGCCCTGCCCGGAGTGATCCTCGCGGCCGTGTTCAGCCTCCCGCTCGGCGCCACCCTCGGCCCCGAGGCCCCGCTCATCGCGCTGGGCGGCGGGCTCGCGATCGCTTTCCGGCACCTCACCGGAACACCGGAGACACCGATGAGCACCGTGCTGCTGGGCGCGGCCGGATCTGCTGCGGCTGTCGCCGCCATCTTCGGGAATCCGCTGATCGCCGCCGTGCTGCTCATGGAGCTCGCGGGCGTGGGCGGGCCCCAGCTGTTCGCCGTCATGCTGCCCGCGCTGCTGTCGAGCGGCATCGGATCACTCGTCTTCACCGGTTTCGGCCGCTGGACCGGTCTGGAGACCGGCAGCCTGACGGTGAAGCTGGGTGTGAACTCCCCCCGGTTGGACGCCGGTGCCGTGGTCTGGTCGATCCTCGTCGCCGTGGCCATCGCCGCCGCCGTGCACCTGATCCAGTACGGCGGCCGGCTGACCGCCGTCCGCGTCGCCCGACGGCCCCTGACCGTGACGGCGCTCTGCGGGCTCGCCGCCGGCGCCTGCGCCGCCGCCTACGCCCTGGGCACCGGCCGTTCACCCGCGGACGTGGCCTCCTCGGGCCAGGCCACGCTGGCCGAGCTGGCCGGCGATCCGCACGCCTGGGGGGTGGGCGCGCTGATCGCCGTCCTCCTGTGCAAGGGCGCCGCGTTCTCCCTGTGCCTGGGCAGCCTGCGCGGTGGCCCCACCTTCCCGGCGCTGTTCCTCGGCGCCGCGGCGGGCGTCCTCCTCTCGCCGCTGCCCGGCCTGGGCGTAACCGCCGGGCTGGCCGCCGGGCTGGCCGCCGCCACCACGAGCGCGCTGCGGCTGCCGGTCAGCAGCGTGGTGCTCGTGGTCCTGATACTCGGCAGCGCCGAGATGATGCCGGTGGTGATCCTGTCCGCCGTCGTCGCCTTCGTGACCACCGGACTCCTGCCGGCCGGCCCGCCGATCCCACCCGTAGGCCGCACGGCCCGGCCCGCCGCTCCGACCCCGTAGCCTGCCCGGCCTGCCCAGCCTGCCGGCCGTCCACGGACGGTGCGAGCACGCCGTGCCGGTGGACCTGGCGGTCGGCCGTCAAGGCGAACACGTGCGGCATCCGGGGCGGCGTACGAGCCTGGTGGCCGCGGCCGCCACCGTCGGGGAACGCCGCGATCACCTGCCGGTACGAGGCCACCAGCACCGCCGGCAGCACCGCGATCGCCACGGTGACCGGGGGGAACCCCATCCCGTGGGCGCCCGCCGCCACGAGCACCAGCACGATCGACTCGGGCCCATAGGCCACGGACGCCATGGCATCCGGCGAGAGCGCGGCCAGCCCCTGGAGCGCAGTGATCCCTCCGATCGAGCAACAACGAGGGACGGCGTCGGGTCGGGCGTACGGCATCGCCGGCCGTCTTGGCGACATCCATACGCCCGGCACCCGACTCTTCACGCAGTTCTGTCGCAGCCGGGCGATGACCGGTTCACGCCGTGCAGACTTCGGGTATGGCAACCCTGAACGGCTCCCCCGCCTCCCTCGCGGCACTGCAGGCCCTGGCACTGACCAATTACGGTCATTTCACCACCATGAGGGTGGAGGACGGCGGGGTACGGGGGCTGGCTCTGCACCTCGCCCGGCTGGTCGGGGACTGCCGTGCGGTGTTCGGGGCGGAGCTGGATCCCGAGTGGGTGCGGGAGTGCGTACGGCGGGAAGTCGGCGGGCGCGCCGGGGCGTTCATGGTGCGGGTCACGGTCTTCGACCCGGAGCTGGACCTGACGGCCCCCGACCGCGCGGGGCATCCGTGCGTGCTCGTGACGACCCGGCCCGCCCCGGGCGCCGGCCGGCCGCTGCCCGCGCTGCGCGTGCAGCGGCTCGTGTTCCACCGCGACACACCGTCGGTGAAGCACGTGGCGCTGTTCGGGCAGCTGCGGCTGCGGCGCGCGGCACGGCTCGCCGGGTACGACGACGTGCTGTTCGTCGGTTCGGACGGGCTGGTCTCGGAGGGCTGTACGTGGAACGTCGGCTTCGTCGACGAGGCCGGGACCGTGGTCTGGCCGGAGGCCGATGTCCTTCCGGGGACCACCATGCGGCTGCTCCGGACCGGCCGGACCGGACGGGACGGGCAGGTCACGGCCCCGGTGACGGACGGCCGACTGCGTTCCATGCGGGCGGCGTTCGCGACGAGCACCGGCATCGGCGTACGGTCGGTGGCAGCGGTCGACGATGTCCTGCTCCGCAAGGACGATCCGGTGGTCGACGCGCTGCGGGAGGCGTATGCCGCCGTACCGCTGGACCGCCTGTAGCCGTGGAGCAGGAAGGTGGCAGCGCACGGCGAGACCGTAGGCGGTGTCGGGGATCCACTGCGATCAGCGGCGGTCCATGTCAGACACCTTGAAGACCGTCCTCGCGGTACCGCCGCGGCCCGGGCGTCTCCCGCCCAGTCGCCCTCCTGCACGAGCTTCGGTCCGGGCACGAGGGTCACCTCGCCAGGTCGGCGCTGTCGAGCGGCCTGCGCCACACGATGCGCCGGCGTACGGCATCCAGGTCGGCCTGCAGCGGGCTGGGCGGCACGGCCAGGACCGGGCAAGGGGCGTGCGCCAGGCAGTACCGGGCCACCGAAGGCCGTAGTGCGCGGAGCAGCGGCCCGCGCGAGCCCGTACCGACGACGAGCAGGTCATCGGCGTCGCGGACCGTGTCCAGCAAGGCGGCGCCCGGCGTGCCCCGGACGGCCAGTCCGGCCAGTGCCACGCCCGGCGTGCCCTCGCCGAAGGCGGTGGCCAGTACCTCCCGCAGCCGCGACACCGCCGCGGCCCGTGATGCGGCGAGCAGCGGCGTGCCGCCTCCGCGGCCTCGGCCGCCCGGTTCGCCCAAAGGCGGCTGCCAGGCCAGCACGACCCACAGCTCCGCGTCTCGCGCGCGGGCCTCGGCGCGGGCCCGGTGCAATGCCGTCAGGCTCCCGAGTGATCCGCACGTACCCGCCACGACTCGTCCTCGCACCGTTCTGCCCTCCTGCTCGATGCCTCGCGCCTCGCGCACTCCATGGAACGGCGGCAGGCGGGCATCGGGCGGCTTTGCTGACGCCCTGCTGACGCCGGAACCGCAAACCCTGACGGGTCTCTGATGCAGCGGCCCGTCGGCCGTCGGCGACATGCACGAAGAGGGTGCACGCCGCGGGTCGGGCCCGGGGCGGATCTCGTACTCCTGCGGCGAGTCGCTCACGACGGCCCGTCCCGGCGCCTGAGCCCACCAGCGGCCCGGCGCGGCCGGATCCCGGGCGTCCCCGGCGGTCTGCTCCCGCTCCAGCGGCATGCCACGGCCTTACGGTCTGCGGCGGCGGATGCGGGCCGCGAGTACGGCGACGTCGTCCTCGGCGTGGCGGGCGTCCAGGCCCGCCACCACGGCGTCCACCAGATCCTCCACCGCCGCACCCACCGGCAGCCGCAGTCCGGCCAGCCGGGACAGCGAGACGTCGATGTCCTCGCCGCGGCGCTCCACCAGCCCGTCGGTGAACATCAGCAGGGTCTCCTCGGTGGTGATCGCCCGGGTGACGCCTTCGTAGCCGCCCACCCCGGTGCCCAGCGGCGGACCCACGGGAACGTCGACCAGGGCGGCCGAGCTGTCCGCTCCGAAGATCGCCGGCGGCAGATGGCCGGCGCTGGCGAAGTCCGCGACGCCGCGCGTGGGGTCGACCCGCACCAGCAGGCAGGTGGCCGGCCGGCGGGCGGGGTCCTCGGCCACCAGGGCGTCCAGCTGACGCAGCACGCGGTGCGGGGCCAGGTCCGTGGAGGCCACGTCCCGCAGGGTGGAACGGTAGGCGTTCATGTCCACCGCGGCGTCCAGCCCGTGGCCCATCACGTCCCCGACCACCAGCAGGGTGCGGCCGAAGTGGAGCCGGACCGTCTCGAACCAGTCCCCGCCCACCAGGGCCCTGGAGCCGACCGGCAGATAGCGGCTGGCCATCTCCAGATTGGGGTGCGGCCGGCCCGGCTCCGACACCAGCGCCCGTTGCAGATTCAGTGCGGTGTCCTCGGTGGCGGCCAGCTCCCGGGCATGGCCGATGTGCACCGCCGCCAGGCGGGCCGCGAAGTGGATCGTCGCCGCCTCGTGGTCGCTGAAGCCGCCCCGGGCGCGTACGGCGAGCACCGCGCCGTAGACCCGGTCCCGGGCCGGCAGCGGAACCGACACGAGGTGCACCGGGGTGCCGCCGGAGACCATGACCCACTCGGAGAGGGGATGTCCGCCGTCCACGGCCCGTACGGTGGGCGACCCGTCGGCCCGTGCCGTCAGCAGTCCGGCGGCCCCGGCCACCGCCACCCGGTTCAGCCCGCCGTCCTCGGCCCGCAGATCCACCGCGACCGCGTCGCACAGGTTCCGGAACAGAAAGCCGGCCAGTTCCTCGCACGTGGCGGTCTCGTCGAGCCGCGTGCCGATCTGCTCGGCCGCGGCTTCCGTCCTCCGGATCCGCGCGAGCAGCGCCTCGTACTCCTCCGGGGGCCCGGCGGACCTCCCGTCACGCTCCGACAAGACACCTCCCCGGCCCGGCAGCCGAAGAAGCCATTCCACCAGCACCACCCGCCGCCCGCACGTGCGCCGCGCGCCTGTGTGTGGTGCGGCTGTCGACCCCGGCCGGGAGGCATTCCGCTACGGACGCGGAGCCGACGGGTCACCGGGAACCCAGTTGCCGTGCAGCCCGAGCGGCACCCGAACGGGCAGATGGATACGGGCGACCGGCTCGCCGGCGAAGTCCTGGGCGGCCAGGATCACCAGGTCCGCCGCGCCGCGCTCGGGGTTGTGCACGTACGCCATCACGTATCCGTCGTCTTCGGCGACGGGCGACTCCGCGGGGACGAAGACACCCTCTCCGACGGCTCCGAACCGGCCGAACTCGTGCGCCTCGGTCGTGCCGCGCACCAAGTCGTGCTTGAGCAGCGCGCTGCTGAACCCGGTGCCCGGCCGCGGATCCGCGGGGGCGGCGGGCGGCGCGTAGAGCTCGACGGCGGCCGAGTACCCGTAGCGGTGAGGGCGTGCGACGCAGTAGGGGTGGACCCGGGGGAATTCCTGGGTGCGGTCGTCGAGCCGGTCCTCCCCCACTTTTCCGGCGGCAAGGTCAACCCGCCAGCGGTCCAGGGTGGGGCGGCTGCTGCCGAAGTCCCTGATGTTGAAGCCCTCGGGGTGCCGGACGATGTCGACGACGATGTCCGTGCCGTCCTCGTAGGCGTTCAGGGTGTGGCCCACCAGGCTCGGCGCAACCTCGAACCAACGCACCTCGCCGCCCGTGCGGGGCATGACGCCCACGCGCGCCTGGTGTGAGTCGTCCCAGACGAAGGGAACCCCGGTCGGCAGATGCGCGGCGCTGAACACCACAGGGGCGTCGAAGAGGATCACATGGTGCTCGGTCAGCGCGAAGTCGTGCATGTAGGGATTGCCGGGCGCGTGGATCAGCGTGGTCCGCACCACCGTGCCGGTCTCGTCCATCACGATGTGCTGGACGTGCTCCGAGCCGTAGAGGAAGGCGAGCGAGTGCAGTTCGCGGGTGTGCGGGTCGAAGACGGAGTGGGCGTTGGCGCTGTAGCCCTCGGGGGTCACTCCGAGGTCGCAAGGGCCAACCGTGTCGAGGTCGTAGGTGAGCTCGTAGGGGCGTATCCCGCCTTCCAACAGGGCGAAGGTGCGGCCCGCGAGCCCGGCGACCTGGACGTTCGGCGCCATGTCCAGGTGCTCGTCGAAGGGGGTCCCGCGTCGCGGTTCCCCGAGCCGGTCGGCGACCGGGCCGGAACGCACCCAGCGGTTGCGGTACCACTCGGCACGGCCGTCGCGGATGCGGACCCCGTGCACCATGCCGGCGCCGAGCGTCCAGATGTGGGCGGCGGGGTCCTCGATGCCGAGGGGGTTGGGGCCGATGCGCAGGTAGCGGCCGTTGAGGTGGGTCGGGATCCGGCCGGTGAAGGGCAGGTCTAACGCGGTGACCTCCTCGGTGACCGGAGCGAAGCTCCCCGACAGGTAGCGGTTGACCGTCATGTCAGTCCTTGTCCGTGCTCGGCGAGGAACGTATGTCCCACCGCCGTCATCAATGTGTCGAAGCGGCGACCTGCGGACTCCGGCGGGAAATGGCCTGCGAGCTCCAGGCTCACCGCCCCGTGTGCAGCCGCCCAGAACAGCTTGGAGATCTCGTATGCGTCTCCGGGCCGGAACACCCTGGAGTCGATGCACGCCTGGACGGCGGCCACGGAGGCGTCGAAGGCGGTCTCGGCCGCGTTCAGGGCTTCGATGCCCGGCCGGTAGCCGGGTATGGCCTGCTCGAACATCACGCGGTAGTAGGCCGGTTCGGCCAGGGCGTGCGCGCGGTAGGCGGCTCCGAGATCGTTGAGGTGGGCCAGCGGGGCCTCAGAACCGGCGACTTGCTGTTGCGCGCGCCGCAGCCGGGCGAACCCCTCCCGGTAGAGGGCGTCGGCCAGACCTTCCTTGCCGCCGAACATGGTGTACAGGACCTTGGTCGAGGCGCCGATCTCGGTGGCGATCCGACGCATCGTCAGGGCGGCCACTCCCTCCGCGGCCAGGAGGTCTATGGCGTGGTCGAGGATCGCGGTGCGCACGGCGGCTTGGCCGGCGTACTGGGCTTCCTGGTAGGGCGTGTTCACAGCAACACCGTATCTGATGGGTAACGCTGTTACCAGCCTTGTCGACTCGACTTCGGCACCAACCCCACTGGCTCGCCACCCCTCCGTCACTCGCGCCGGATGCGAGTGCGTGGACGTCCCGCAGGTCGTCCAGCCGCACGAGTGACGACAGCCGGTGGCGACGGTCCGCCGTCCGCTGACGTCACCGTCGTCTCCAAGCCGAGGCCCCTGGTCAGCAGCGACGGGGCGGTGCGGTGCGGTGCGCATCGTGCGCGCCGCCCCTTCGGCGTGAGCGCCGCCAACAGGTCGCGGGGACCGCCGGCCGCTAGAATGGTGCCATCAGGCCCGCACTTTTCAGTCGCAGGAGTGCACCGCCCAGCCGGGCATCCGCGAGAGTGCGAGCACCTCTCCCGCAGACGGCACACGCCGAGCCGCATACCGTCTCCCCCGGATCCCGTCACGCGGATCCTGCTACGCCGAATGCGGACAACCTCCTTCGCTGGCACAGGAGTCGGCATTATGATCAACGTCCTGACCCGGGCGGCGACCATCGCTTCCGCAGCCCTCCTCGCAACCACCGGCGCCGCGGTCGGCGCCGCCCAGGCATCCGCCCTGCCGAGGACCCCTACCTGCCATGTGGCCGACCTGGACCTGTCCATCGGCGAGCCGGACGGCGCCGCGGGGTCGCTCTACTACCCGATCCAGTTCACCAACACCTCGACCCATACCTGCGCGTTGCGCGGATACCCGGGCGTCAGTGTCGTGGACGTCCGGCATCGCCAGATCGGCACCTCCGCGGCGCGCACCGGCGAGCCGGTGGACACCGTCTCCGTCCAGCCCGACGAGACTGTGACCGCCATCTTGCGCACCAACAGCCGGGGTGTGGCGGCGGGCTGTCGGCAGACCTCGACGTACGTCAAGGTCTACCCGCCGAACAGCTTCGCGGCCGTGCAGATCCCCTACAACCTGCGGGTGTGCGGAGCCTTCGAGATCAGCCCGGTGCAAGCCGGCGACTGAGGTCCGTACGGGGCGGCTCCGCACCGCGCCCTCGGTGCACCGCGGACTCGCGCGTCAACACCCTCACAGGGCACGGCGGAGGCCGTCGCGGTCGGGCCGAGAACAGGTGGCCGACCGCGTCGGCCACCACCGTCGCCACCGGACCGGGGAGCCCGATCACCTGGCCGCCCAGCGGCGATCCGGTGATCGTGGCCGTCCGGGCCGTGGACTCGGATCGGGCGTTGGCTCGAGCAGGTCCTCGGCCGGAAGCAGCGTCTTCGGGTACGCGCCGGAGGCGGCGCGGAAGCTGGAGCGCAACGTCGCGGTGCGGCTGTTCACCCGCACCGCGCGCGGCGCCCCAGGACCCCCAGGGTGCGTGTCCCCGGCGGGGCGGCGGCCGGGCGGGTACAGCGTGGCGTCCCCGACGGCCTGGAGAACCGCCGCCGTGGTCGCCTGCGCCGGACAGCCCAAAGCGGCGGGCCGAGCCGCCCGGAGGGTTCCGGCCCGCCGCTCAGCCGTCTGCCAGCTGGGCCACCCAGCCGTACGGGAGCTCCGCGCCGTCGACCGTCACCGCTTCGACGGTTCGGGTCCTCGGGTCGATGTCGGCCTGCACACCCTCGCCCTCGTACCGCGGATAGCCGGAGGCCCCGAAGTCGCCGGTGGCCTGGACCAGTGCCGTGCGCAGCACACCACGGCGGGGGGAGCCGCCCCCGGGCTCGGTGAGCCCCGGGCGCAGGATGACGGTGTACTGGTCGGGAGCGGAGGCGGGTCCGGGCGCAGCGGAGGAGTTCATGCAGCCCAGGCTAGCCACCGACCGGGCGGCCGGCCGGGATCCCGCTGTCGTGGCCCGTCCGCGTCCGCGCCCTGAGGCCGGCCCGGGGCGTTCACCGTACGGCCGCCGGTGAAGAGCCGCCCGGGATGGTGATGCGGGGCGCGCCGCTGCCGTCCGCGGGGACGGTCCAGATGTCGCTCGCCCGGCCCTGCGCACCCGGCAGCGCGTAGGCGAGCGTGCCGTCGTCCGGCCAGGCCGCCTGTTCGTCGACGCTGCACGTCTCGGCGAGCGGGTCTCGCGCATGCCCCTCCCCCCGACCCCGTTATTGTGCGCGCCTCGCCACAGCCACACGGGTCGCGGGTCGCGCGGGCCACGGGCCGCCGTGCTGCATGACCCGGCCGGGTCAACCGTCCCCGGCCTTCCGGATCGGCGAGCGGCACCGGCCGCGGGGCGGCGGCCTTCCACGGGGGAGGGCGGTGGCGGCGCGTACGGGGCCGGCCGAAGTTGCGCGCTTTGGCGCCAGCGCCGAGGGTGATTGCCGTGTGGGTGTTGCCGAATCGGGCCGGCGCCGAACACCGGCCTCCGGGGCAGCGCCTCGTCCAAGAGGAGCGAACATGGCTGAACCGGCCAACGGAACCGCGTGCGAGTACAAGACGGAGCACTTCAAGGCCACGGAATACCGGACGGGCGACGGCAGACGCATGGTCAGGGTGAAGGGCGTGGCCGCCTGCCCCACTCCGGGCTTCCGGCTCGCGCTGGAGCTCGCCAGCCCGCCGGTCGTTCCGACACCGGAAGTGCTCCACCTCAACCTGCGGGAGCAGGACCCGACGGGCACGGTCGCCCAGGTCGTCACCGACACCGGCGTCGAGGGCGAGTTCGACGCGGGGGACGAGGTCGAGTGGGTGCTGATCCGGAACCTGGGCATCAATATCCGGGTCACCAGCGGATAGGCGTCGCAATCGGGTGGCGGCTCGGCCCCGGGGTGGCGGCTCGGCCCCGGCGTGGCGGCGCGACCCGCCCCGTTCCCACCGCGCCGCACCCCGTCCGGGAAGGATCTCCGCACCGGACCCGAGCGCGAGCTCCTCGACGGGCTCGGCCGACCGGCCGGAGCAGGAGCTCAGCGGCCGGAGCTCGGACCCGTTCGACCGGCATGGGGTTCCACCTGTCGCAGTTCGGCGAGGAGTTCGCTCTGGCCCGCCAGGAGTTCGGTCAGGATGCGGCGCGCCGCGCGCAGGAGATCGGCGACATCGCCCCCGGCGAGTGCGTAGTTGACGGTCGCTCCGTCGCGCGTGGAAATGACGATGCCGGAGCGGCGCAGGACCGCCAGTTGCTGGGACAGGTTGGACGGCTCGATGTCGATCTCGGCGAGGAGTTCGCGTACGGGCATCGGACCGCTCTGCAGGAGCTCCAGAACGCGGATCCGGACGGGGTGTCCGAGCATACGGAAGAACTCGGCTTTCGCCTGGTACAGGGGTACCTGCATGCCCACGAACGCTCCCGCCATTGCTTGGATCCGTACTTGCGGCTCCGGGGTCGGTGATCCGCCCCGCCGCCCGCCCCCATCATTCCGCCCGATGGGCCCACGCGCGCCCGTGCTTGACCAATTTCGGATGTGCCGGATTGAAAACTTCTTCAATTCGTGGGCATGCGTGGGCCCGAGAGAACCGCGGCTAGAGCTCCAGAGCGGATTCGATGCGCTTGAGCTGGTGCCGGGCCATGGCCAGATTGGAGTTGGCCTTGTTCAGCACGACGTACAGGAACAGTCCGCTGCTCCCCCGGCCCTTGAGGAGCCGGATCAGGTGGTACTGATTCCCGAGCGTGATCAGAAGGTCCTCGATCTCGTCGTCCAGGCCCAGCATTTCCATGGCGCGGACCTTGGCCCGGATCACGTCGGTGTTGCCTGCCGCGGCGACCGCCAGGTCGAGATCCTTGCTCCCACCGAGCGTTCCCAGGGCCATTCCGCTGGTGTAGTCGACCAGCGCGACTCCCAGGGTGCCCTCGATCGAGGTCATCGTCTCCTTCAACGAGACTTCCACATTTGCCATCGGCGCCCGCTCCTTCATCTCTCCGTCCACGGCCGGCGCCCGCTTCCGCTGCACACCGGACCTCTTGTGAGGCTGACGCTACTGAGCGTGCGCGGCAGCGTGAGGAGAATGAGAGATTTGACGGAAAACACCCCCTCACCCGTCTAAGATCCGCCCGGCACGCCCGGCCGTGCCCCCGTGCTCGCTCCGCAGCTCCCGGACCGGCGGACGTCGTGGCGGGCGATCGCGCCGTGCTCCGGAGCCACGCACAGGGCGCCGTCCGGGCCCGCGGTGATGCCCCTGCCCCCTCCCGAGGGGCCGCCGGCGGAGCCGGTCGCGGGGGTCACCGCGACGGCCCCGCCGTACCGCGAGCTCCTGCTGCTGCCGACCTCGCCGGACCGCACGCTGCCGTGCCGGACCGCCCGCGCCCCGGCTGCGGCGGCGCGGGCGGGGGCCTTCGGCTCCGCCTCTCCCGCTCCTGCGGACCGGTGGGGGCTACCGCCTCCGGTCCACCACGGCCAGCAGCTTCCCGCTCGTCGCCGTACGGGTCAGGGCGGCTCCGTCCACCGCCTCGACCGTGAAGTCGAGCAGCTTCTCCGCCACGGCCGACCGCACCTCGGGGTAGGCGGCCAGGAAGGCATCGCGCGCCCTGTCCGGATCCGGTGCGTGGGCGCTCTCCATCCGGAGGGTGAGGGCCTCGCGGGCGGCCCCGGCGGTCAGGACGGCCTGGAGCTCACCGGCGTACCGCAGGTGCTCCTCCGCGATGGCCACGAATCGGCGGTAGTTGAGGAAGTACGTCGCCACCCGCATCACCTCGCCCAGCCGGCCCAGCAGTTCGAAGCGCGGAGCGTGGCTGCCGCAGGGGCAGCGTCCGGGCAGGGCGCGTCCGAGGTCGCCGATGACGTACCGGTCGAGGTGCTGGCCCCGGCGGGCGCGGGTGGTGAAGACGAGCCGGCCGGTCTCCCCCGGCTCCACGGGGCGGTCCTCGTCGACGTCGACGATCTCCAGGGTGTGCAGGTCGGCGTGCAGGTGGTGGACGCTGCCGCCGCTCCGCGTGCACTGGTAGCCGAGGGGGCCGAGGTCGGTGCTGCCGTAGGTGATGGAGTGGATGACCTCGATGCCGTACGTCTCGGTGAGGGTGCGGCGCTGTTCCTCGGTGAAGTGCTCGCCGCCGTAGTAGATCTTGCGCAGGCCACCGTAGGAGCGCAGGAGGTCGGCTTCCTCGTGCAGGAGCTGCCAGAGGTAGGAGGGCATGCCGAAGAGGGTGTCGACCTCGTACGCGGCGATCATCTCGGCGGTGGCCCGGTGGTCGGAGCCCGCGGCCATCGGCATCTGGACGCCGCCCAGGCGCTCGAGGATCGAGAAGAAGCTGATGAACCCGCCGTACATGCCGCCGCAGTAGAAGAGGTTCGCCGTACGGTCGCGGGCCGGGTCGTAGCCGGCGGCGAGCAGGCCGCGGGCGGCGGCGTGCATCTGCGTGTCGTAGTCCTCGTACGTGAACAGCGACAGGGCGGGCGTACCGGTGCTGCCCCCGCTGCGGAAGTACAGCTCGGCGTCGCTCCGGTCGACGCCGCGGTTGAGGTCCTGGACGCCGGCCTTGTCCAGCAGCGGCCCGGTGACCTGCGGGAAGACCGCCGGGCGGGCGAGGTCGTCGAGGCAGGCGGTGGCGGCGAAGCGCTCGTCGGCCTGCACGGCGACGCGGCGGCTGTAGCGCTGGAGGGCGTAGACGCCGTCGTGCGGTTCACCGGCGTAGCCCGCCGTCATGGCGCCGACGGGGGTGACCCGGGTGGCGCCGGCGGCCAGGACCAGCGTGGAGAGCTCGGCGATGTCGGTGCGGCTGCCGGCGAGGCCCGCCGTCTGGAGGTAGCGGCGCATGGGGCGCAGCGTCGCGATGAGGTCCTTGCGGGGCAGCGGCTTGACCCAGACGCTGCGGTGCAGCGGGGAGGCGGTGAGGGCCGGTCGGGTGTCGGCCATGACGCGCCACGTGCCGTCGGGGGCGGCGAGGACGCGGGTGAGGCCCAGGTGCTCCTCGAGCCGGGCGAGGTGCTCGGTGGTGGTCAGCTCGGCGTACTCGGCCGGGTCGAGGTCGGCCTCCGCGGGCGCCGGCTGCGCGGCCAGGGCCGCGGCGAGGCGCTCGGCGAACGCGTGCAGTGCGTCGGTGTTCCCGGGCTCGGTGTCGAGGTAGACGACCTGGGGGCTGGAGCAGGCCTGCTGCTCGAAGAGGCAGATGTCCCGGGCCAGGCCGGTCAGCGTCGCCTCGTCGGTCCAGGCGTCCTGCGTGAGGTAGGCGAAGGAGATCTTGTGTCCCCACTCCACCAGGCGGCAGCCGGCCGGGACATGGGCGGCGACGCCCTCGACGGCGGCCTCGCCGCCCCAGACGGCGACGGCGTCGGCGGGGGCGCACATCAGGCGCAGCCACTCCTGGCGGGAGGAGGGGAAGCGCAGCACGATGATCCGCTCGGCGATGGCGCCGGTCGGGTCCTGCGCGGCGAGTTCGGCGAGGAGGTGCTGGGCCAGGAAGGTGTCGGCGCTGCTGGTCTTGAGGACGTTGACGTTCCCGGCGAGCAGTCCCTCGATCAGGCTGAGCGGGGCGACGGTGGCGGCGTTGCCGGGGGCTATGTGGGCGACCAGGCCGACGGGCGCCCAGGCCTCGTAGACCGTCTCCTTGGCGTCGGGGCGGTTCAGCCGCTGCGGGGCGGCGGCGCCCAGCTCGCGCCGGAGCTTGCGGGTGAGGCAGCTGCGGCCGAGGAAGTCGGCGAGTTCGGTGAGGAGTTCCTCTGCGTCCGCGTCGCCGGCCGCGCCGCTGCCCGCGGGCAGGTGCGGGGCCAGCCGCTCCCGTACGCGGTGGCCGGGGTCGCGCAGGGCGCGGGAGAGCGCGTCGCAGGCGGCCAGGACGGTCTCGGTGTCCAGCGGTGCGGCGAGAGCGGCCTCGACGGTGGCCGGCAGGGTGGCCAGGCGGCGGGCGGCCTCGTCGTCCCCGATGAAGGTGCCCTGCCAGTAGTGGTGGTTGATGGTGTCGGTCATGACATTCCCTTCATCAGTTCGGCGGCGGCCACGGCACAGCTGCGGTTGCGGCTGACGCCGGCGCGGCCGTGGATCGTGAACCACGGGGTGGTCAGCTCGCAGCCGCACTCCTCGCCCGGGTGGAGCGAGGCGAGGTCGCCCATGACGACGCTCTGCGCCGGTACGGAGGTGATGTACGGGGACACCAGGTGCAGGTAGCCGCGCTCGCCGTACGGGAGGGGTTCGAGGGTGCGGGTGGAGCGGATGAAGACGCGGGACCAGACGGGCGCGTGGAGGTTGTGGTGAGAACACTCGATGTACGGGATGCAGTGCTCGACCGAGCCGAAGGTGTCGCGGATCCGCTCGGAGGGGACGCCCAGCTGCTCGGTGACGCGGGCGTACAGCTCGTGCTTGCCGATCTGACGGTCGGTGTGGCCCTTCCAGCCGCCGCCGAGGATGATCAGGGAGCCTTCCGGCAGCCGGAGCGGCGCCACGCCCATCGCGCGCATCCGCTCCAGGGTGAACCAGAGGAAGGCCGGGAAGCCGAGGATGCGGACGGGGACGTCGTCCTCGGCGAAGCGGCGCAGGGCCGCGACGCAGCCGAAGGGGTCGAACTCGTGCCCGTTGCCGGTGTTGCGCAGGGCGTACTCGACCTGCCGGGCCGGGGCGAAGTCGCACAGGTAGTTGTCGGTGAACGAGGTGCCCAGGTTGAGATCGCGGGCGGGCTCGTAGCTGTAGAGCAGGTAGTTGACCGGCTCGTCCGGGGTGATCCAGCCGTTGTGGTCGAAGATGCGGGCGACCATGCGCTGGGCGGACCGGATGGTCCACTCGTCGAAGAACATCTGCGACTTCTGTCCGGTGGTGCCGGAGGAGGTGAGGTGGAGGTGGACCTCGTCCTCCGGTATGGACAGGACTTCGTGGCGCTTGAAGAAGTTCGCGTGCACCAGGGGCGCCTGGTACGGGGTGTCCGGGCGCTCCCCTTCGTACAGGCTGCGGAAGAACGGGGACCGTTCGCGGTGCCAGGCGTTGATCTCCGCCATGGCGGAGGTGAACAGCTCTTCCTCGGCGGGGCCGCAGGTGTAGGGCCCGGTCAGGTCGCAGAGCTGCTGCACCCGGCCGAGGGCCGCGGCGTCGGGGACGTCGACGGGGGCGAGATGGGGTTTCGAGGGGGTCATGAAGCAACCTCACGTACGGGCAGATGCGTCGACGCCCAGGCCGACACATAGGAATCGAGGAAGGGCTGGAGCGGCGGGTCGACGACCACGCCGCGGAAGTCGATGTGCTCGGTGGTCCGCGACATCACCACGTAGTCGTGGAAGCCGTCCCCGTCCCGGCGCATGGCCGGGTACAGGGCCCCGGCGATGAAGCCCTGGGCGGCGAAGGCGCAGAGGGCGGCGTGGTGTTCCAGGGGGACGAGCGCCTCCACGTAGCCGGCGCCGGCGCGGGTGAGGGTCCGGGTGACCGGCTCGAGCCAGCCGGCGGCGGCCGCCGGGTCCGGGTGGGCGGTGACCAGGGCGCAGTAGCCGCCGGTGCGGTTGAGGTAGGCGTACACCTCGAAACCGCCGTCGTCGGGGGTGAGGAGGATGTTGGGGGTGTGCAGCGGGTAGAACCAGCGGCCGGTGTCGGGGAAGTGCTCGTGGAACCGGCGGCGGACGAAGGCCGGCGCCTCGATCATCTCCAGCGGCCGCGCGGCGGGCCCGGCGGGCGCCGGCAGCGGCGGCGCGGGCCGGGCGTCCGCGTAGCTGATGCCGAGACTCGCCTCGGCGGTCCGCAGGAGCGGCACCAGGGAGGCGGGCACCTCGGCGACGGGCACCCGGCGGTCCAGCACCCCGGGTGAGTGACGCGCGTAGAGTGCGAGGCTCTCGCGGCTGCTGAGATCCACCGCGTTGGGCAGGATGCCCATGGGGCGGAAGCCGTTGCGGGCCACGACGCGTTGGGGTCCCGCGCTGACCGTACGGACGGTGGCGTACACCGAGTCGAGCTTCCCGGCATCGAGGGTTCCGGCGCACACGGCCTCGGTCAGCTGCCCGGCGAGCCCGGATCCGCGCTGGTCGGGGTGGACGGCGAGCCCTTCGAGGCGGCCGACGCGGCTGCCGGGTTCGCTGTGCACCGCGGCCGATCCGGCGAGGGCGCCGGTACGGGGGCAGCGGGCGACGAGCCAGAGCGTGTGCGGGTCCTGGATGAGCCGGGACATCTCGGCGGGGTCGGTGCCGAGGGCCGTGGGGTAGTGCGGCCCGTAGACGGCGTAGTAGAGCTGGCGGAGATCGGCTATGTCGGCCGGGGTGGCCTGCTCGATCGCGGCGGTCATCGCGCACCTCCGGCGGGGGTCTGGGCCGGCGCGGGCCCGGAAGGGTCCCCGGCGACGGCGCCGATGCCGTCCTCGGCCTCGTCCCGGGCCGCGGGACCGTTCTCGGCGGAGGGTCCGCCCGCCGGGCGGGAGTGTCCGGGCAGCAGGGCCAGGGCGAGGGCGGCGGGCACGAGTCCGGCGGCCTGGATCAGGCACAGCGTCTGGGCGGAGAGGTGGTCGCCCAGGAACCCGAAGAGCAGCGAGGCGACGGGGAAGGTCGCGCCGAGGACGGCCTGCATGACGGCGAAGAAGGCGGGCTTGTCGGCGGCCGGAACCAGCCGCTGGAACAGGGCCACGAAGCGGACCCCGATCACCCCGACGCACCAGCCGGTCACCAGCAGGGCCCCGGCGATGACGGGCCGTGCGGCGATCAGGCCGGGGACGGCGAGGGCGGCGGCCATCGCGCCCAGGCACGCGGTGCCGACCACGGCCGGCCGGCCGGGCACCCGTGCACCGGTGAAGGAGCCGATGAGCGTGCCCACGCCGAGCGACGCCTCCAGGAGGGCGACGGTGCCGCCGTCGCCGTGCAGCACCGAGGCGGTGTACAGCGGCATGACGACGAAGACGGCCGTGGTGAAGAGGTTGGCCGCGGTGAAGCAGAGCAGGATGCCGCGGACGTACGGCATGGCGCCCAGGATCTGACGCAGTGTCCGACGGGGCGCCTCCTCCTCGGCGGCGTCGGGGTGGGGGGCCGTATCGCCACCGGCACCGGCACCGGCGGTGCGGAAACGTACGGTCGTGATGAGCAGGGCGGCCGCGGCGTAGGCGCCGGCGCAGCCCACGGCGAGGCCGGCCACCCCGGCCGCGTCCACGACGAGGGCGCCGAGGAGGGCCCCGCCGAGGCTCGCCAGTGACTGGGTGGACAGCTCGAAGCCGGTCGCGGCCTCGATGTCCTCGTCGTCCACGAGCTCGGGCACGGAGGTGGTCAGGCACGGGTCGAAGAAGGCCTGGCACGTCGCCAGGGCCAGGGCCGCCGCGTAGGCCGCGGCGACCGGCAGGTCGCTCGCGCCGGCCCAGACGGCCAGCGCCGCAGCGGCCGCTCCCGCGCCGCCGGCGGCGGTGCGGAGCAGCGAGCGGTGGGCGAAGCGGGCGATGGCGCGGGCGACGAGCGGGGCGAGGACCACGGCGGGCAGTGTGCTGACGGCCATGAACAGCCCGGCCGCGGACCCGCCGTCGCCGGAGGTGGCGTAGCTGATGAGCCACCAGGAGATGCCCACCTGGAACATGCGGACGCCGGCCTGGGTGAGCACCTGGCCCAGCCAGACGGTCCCGAAGGCGCGGTTGCGCAGGACGAGGGGGAGCCGCCGGCCGGCGGCCTCTGCTGGGGAGGTCATGCGGTCGGCCTCTCGTCGATGACGCGAACGAGCTTGCCGGAGCGGGAGTTGACGACGAGGTCGCGGTGGCGGGCCCACTCGACGCGGAGCGGGTGCACGAATCCCGCGGCGACGCTGTCGGGGTAGAGCGGCCGGGCGGTGTTCAGCCCGGTGACGACCTCCTTGGCGAAGACCTCCAGGCCGGCGGGGTCCTGGCCGGGGGTGGTGGCCAGGCGCAGTACGAGGCCGTCGCGGCCCTCCCAGCGGCGGACGACGAGCTGCATGCCCGTGACGCGGCCCTCGGTGTCGGCCTCGGCGACGGCGTCCGTGACGTCCTGCCAGTACAGCGAGACGGGGCCGACGCGTACGCCTTCTTCGGCGCGGCCCAGGATGCGGAACGCGCCGCCTTCGGTGTCGGTCCACTCCGCGCGGTCGCCGGCGGGGTAGCGGATGACAGGCATGAGGCGGCGGAAGAGCTGGGTGACGACGACCCGCCCGGGCCGGCCCGCCTCGCGGATCGGTTCGCCGGTCGTCTCGTCGAGGATCTCGACCACGGTGTGCGGGGTGAACGCGCGGTGCGTGCGCGGGTCGGGGCCGGGTACCGGCCGGCCGAGGAGGCCGCCGTCGACGCTGGCGTAGCCGAGCGAACGGGGCGTGGCGTTGGGGAAGGCGGCCGAGAGGAGGCGGCGCTGGTCGGCGAAGAGGGCTTCGCCGCCGAAGAACAGGAGCTCGACGCCGGGCAGTTGGCGGCCCGCGGAGGTCAGGTGCTCGGCGAGGCGGCACAGCGTGGTGGGCGTGCCGGCGACGACGTGGGCGGCGAAGTCCTCGAGCGTGGCAACCGTCGACTCCAGCGGGGCGCCCCCGCCGACGGGCAGCCGGACGTTGGCGACGGGGGCATGCGCGAGCGAGTCCAGGATGAACAGGAAGCTGGCGTAGAGCTCACCGGCGTAGAAGAGGTCGGCCACTCTGTGCCCGGGCCGCAGGCCGGCGTCGACCATCCCGGCGCCGAAGGCGGTGACGAACTCCTGCCATTCCTCGCGGGTGTAGCAGGAGAACCGCGGCGTCCCCGTGGTGCCGCCCGTCTTGAACACGACGGCTTCACCGAGAGGGGCGGTCAGGACGCGGTTGCCGTGCAGGGTGTTGGCGGCCCAGAACGCGTCCTGATCCACGACGGGCAGGTCCGTGATCCGGCTCACGTGCGGCGGCAGGTCCGCGTAGAGGTCGGCATAGAAAGGGGAACAGTCGCGGGCGAAACGCACGAGGTCTGAAAACTGCTGGACGGGCATGCTGCCTTTACCTCGAAAGATGAAAGTTGAAATAGCGGGAGACAGGTGATGCGCCGGGGCGTGGCGGAACTCACACCACTCTCACCCGTTGATCAGTCAACAATGCGTATGTTGCGCACAGTTGACGAGCGGGGCCTCAACCTGATGTCTGTTCACATGATGAGACAAGAGGAACGCACCGCCAAATCGATCGAGGCCTGCCTCGGCCAAAAACGGCAGACTTCTGGCCTGCGGGGCCGAAACCGCGCCGGGGCGGGGAAAGAGGGAGGCGACCACAGGGCCGCCCATCAGCGCGTACGCCTCACCGGTCCGGCAACCACAAATGTCCGGAAACCCCGGGGTTTCTTCCGAAGGAAAACATCGGCATTCCCGATGAGGTCGTCCGACCGAATTGAATGGCGGGCCAGTCCAGCCGAACTCCCGGGCACAGCAAGGTAATTGACTGGCTCCGCCGCTCCGGCCGCCGGCAGTTCCACTCGAGGTGAAAACCCACCTGCCCGGTCGAGTTCCGCCGTATGCCGACGCGCGAACGCCGCCGGCCGGGCCGTGACACTCGGGATTGCCGCCGTGCACCGGCCCGCTCACCCCCGCCCCCGGCCCGGCGGTGAGGGCGGGCCCCAGACCCCGCTGGTCAGCGGCCGGGGCCCGCACCGCGCCCTCAAGGGCTCGTGGATGGTGTTCACACAGGGCGGTGAGGGCCATGGTGCGCACCTCTCCTTCGACGGTTCCTGCGCCAACGCACCGGTCAACGACGACCTGGCCGTCGGCAGGCTGCCGGCGCAGGACGTGACCTGCCGGGCGACGCCGGGCGGCGCCGAGCGCCGGGCGGAGATCGCCCCCGCAGTCGCCGCAGCGCTTCCCGGCCCTCACCGACGGGAAGCGCTGCCCCGGGACCCCCGGGACCGAGGAGGTGTTCGCCTTCCCCTCCCGGGCAGGTGAACGGCTCCTTCGGGGGTGAGGCAGCCGGCCGTGCGTGTCCGGCCGCCCCGGGATTCGTTGCGCAGGCATGACGACGACGCGCTCCACGCTCGGCACCACGGCGCGGCACCGGGCTGCGGATGACGGCGCCCGCCCCCTGTACGTCCCCCGGCAGCCGACCCACGCGGCCGCGGCCGCCCCGCTGTTCGAGCAACTCGCCCGGGAATGGGCGGCGCGCGGTGCCACCGTGCCGGGCCGGCCGGATCCGGCCTGGCGACGGCTGGTCTCCTGGGAGCACTTCGAACGCGAGACGGCGGCAACGGTCCGCGATCTGCACCTGCGCGGCCCGGAACCCACCCCGGAGCCCACCGCGCCGAGCAGCCAACCCCGCTGGAGGCGGGCATGAGCCCGGACCCGCCGGACCGGCCCTGCCGGTACTGCGGCGGTGGACCGTGATCTCGACGACCGGAAGGTCTGCTGACGGCTTGCGGCTGGTCGCGAACCAGCTGTCAGCGGGGCCGGGGCCGACGACGGTTCGGGCACGAGGTCATGCCCTCAACCGGCGCTCGGTCCGTGTCGGATCCGGCATGCCACGCGAGGCGGAGCTGCTCCGCGGTATCGGCGGCTTGGCGAACACCCTCCCGGTAGGCCGGTTCCCAGACCGTCCGGTCATTCAGGTCCGAGCCGAATGCGCGGATTGATGCCGGATCGGGATCGGTGGTCACCACTGCGTGCGCCCCGGCGACCGCCAGCTCCTGGTGGAGCAGCCCACGGGAAAACAGGTGCGCCTGCGGGTCGGTCACGACAAGTGTTCGGGCTCCGGCCGCGAGTCCGGCGACGGCCGCCGCACCTACCGCGCCCTGGACCGCTTCTGCGAACTCCTCCGGCAGTGAAGAAGACAGCGGAACCCGTTGCGGCCGAGGACGGCCATGGACGCCGGATTGTCCAGACCGCGAAGTACTCCCGGTTCTCGTGCGCGCACGCCGGCAGCGCAGGCGCATGGTCGGCCCGGAGCCGCTCCGGCGATCCCGATCAGGCCTTCTTCGTACGGCCGCCCAGGCCCAGGCCCACCAGGACCGCCGCCGCGAGCACGATCGCCGTGTCGATCGCCAGGACCGTGCGTACCCCGTCGAAGAGCGAGGCCTGCGTGGTGGCCAGGACTCCGAGCAGGGGGATCCCGATGGTGATGCCGACCTGCTGCGTCGTGGTGACCAGGCCGGTCGCCAGACCCTGCTCCTCGTCGGGCACGCCGCTCGTCACGGTCAGCCCGTACGAGATGATCGCGCCGAGGTGGAACATGCTGGCCACCGAGACGGCGACGGTCGCCACCAGCGCGCCGGACTCGGCGCCCACGGCGAGCAGCGCCGCAGTGAAAACACCCTGTCCGAGCAGCGAGCCGACCAGTGTGCGGCAGGCGCCGAAACGGCCGATGACCTTCGGAGCGTACGAGCCGGCGAAGGCCGATGCGATGCCCTGGACGCCGAAGACCAGACCGGTCCGGAAGGACGACAGCTTCAGCGTCTCCTGGAGGTACAGGGTCAGGACGAAGACGACCGTCGACATCATCGCGAAGGTCACCAGGCCGCCGGCGTTGCCCCAGGCGACCGTGCGCCGCTTCAGCATCGGCAGCGAGACCAGCGGGGCCGGGCTCTTC
Organism: Streptomyces sp. NPDC050448; assembly: GCF_040655295.1. Taxonomy (NCBI): domain Bacteria; kingdom Bacillati; phylum Actinomycetota; class Actinomycetes; order Kitasatosporales; family Streptomycetaceae; genus Streptomyces; species Streptomyces sp. NPDC050448. The sequence continues at coordinate 50,036 of NZ_JBFAJR010000007.1, forward strand.
GACTCCACCACGGCGAAGGCGACGAGCAGGGCCAGGCCGACGGCCAGGGTGCCCCAGACGTCCGTACCGCCGAAGCCGCGCTGGGCCGCCGTGGACAGGGAGTAGATCAGGGCGAGCAGTCCGCCGGTGACGGTGACGGCGCCCGGTACGTCCAGGCGCGGCCGGTCCGGGGTCCGCGACTCGGGCAGCAGTCCGGGGGCGAGGGCGAGCACGATCACCGCGGTGACAGCGAGCAGCCCCATCGTGGAGCGCCAGCCGAGGGTGTCGGTCATGACGCCGCCGAGGACCATGCCGATGGTGAAGCCGAGGGACAGCAGGGTTCCGGAGATGCCGATCGCCTTGGCGCGCAGCGGGCCCTCGGGAAACGTGGTGGTCAGCAGGGACATGCCGGTCGGCACGATGACCGCCGCGCCGAGGCCCTGCAGGGCGCGCCCGGCGAGGAAGGACGCCGGGTCCCAGGCCAGGGTGGCCAGCAGTGAGGCGGTACCGAAGAGCGTGAGGCCGATCAGGAACAGCTTCTTGCGTCCGTACAGGTCGGCGATCCGGCCGAAGAGGAGGAGGAAGCCGCCGGAGGGCAGCGTGAACGCGGTGACCGCCCATTGGAGGGCCGACCGGCTCAGGCCCAGGTCCTTGCCGAGGACGGGCAGGGCCACGTTCAGTACGGAGAAGTCGAGGGCCACCATGAACTGGGCGGCGCAGAGCACGAAGAGGACCAGCCTGGCCCGGCCGGTGAGCCGGTCGTTCCCGGGGGCGGCGGCCCGAGGGCCGAGGGTGGTTGTCGTCTGGGTATCGATCGCCATGGCCACTACCCTCGCGGCCCGGGAACGCCCGTGGAGAGTGGGAACTTATCCTGTTGGTGGCACCACCAGGCAGCCGACAGGGGGAGTTAGTGGCTACACCGATCGACAAGCACCGCCGTTCCGAACTGCGCGAGTTCCTGATGAGCAGGCGGGCGAGGATCACCCCCACGGAGGCCGGCCTGCCGGACGGCGGCGCCCGCCGCCGCACCCCGGGGCTGCGCCGGGAGGAGGTCGCCGTACTCGCCGGGGTCGGGGTGTCCTGGTACCAGTGGCTGGAGCAGGGCCGCGACATCACGGTGTCGCCGCAGGTCCTCGACTCGGTCGGCCGGGTCCTCAAGCTGACCAGCGCCGAGCGCCGGCACCTGTACGTGCTGGCGGGGCTCAACCCGCCCGCCCTCGAGGTGGCGCCGGCCGACCGGGACATGTGCCAGGGCCTGAAGCGGCTGATCGACGCGTGGATGCCGTTCCCCGCGCACATCATGGACGTGTACTGGAACACCGTGCTGTACAACGACGCGGCCGCGCTGGTGCTCGGCATGCGTCCGGAGATCGTGCAGAACTGTCTGATCGCGTTCTTCACCGACCCCATCTACAAGGCCCGTTCGACGCGCTGGGAGGAGATCGCCTGCTCGGTGGTCGCCCAGTACCGGGCAGCGTGCTCGGAGTGGCCCGAGGACGAGGGGTTCCGGGCCGTCGTCGAGGAGGCCAGGGAGGTCAGCCCGGAGTTCGCCGTGCTCTGGGACCAGCGGGACGTCCAGCCCGGCGGTCAGATGCAGAAGGAGATCGAGCACCCGGTCGTCGGCACGCTGTTCGTCGAATCGACCCAGCTGCGGGTGCCGGCCCGGCCCGACCTGTCGATCGTGCTGCACACCCCGGTGCCGTCCACCGACACGGCGGAGAAGCTGGAGTGGCTGACCTCGGCGGAGGGACGGCGGGGGAGCATGTACCCGATCGCCGGCTGAGCCGGGCGGGCCGCCCGGGCGTCCCGACCGGAGCCGCCGAAGCGGCTCTGGTGCGGGCCCGCCCGCAGCGGGCGGCTACCGCCCGCCGGACTCCATGCCGGCTATCTCTTCCTCCACCGCGCGGAGTTCTGCCTGACGGTCCATGAGGATCAGCTGCTCCCGGTAGTGGGTCAATGAGGTGACGAGAAGATCGGCTCGTCCGGGTTCCATCGCGCACATGCGCCGCGCGGCGGCGACGGATTCGGCGCGGAGGGCGAGCGCCGTCTCCGGCTGGTGCGCGAACTCCTGACGGCTGTAATCGCCCAGGGCGAGCGACAGTCGGGGCAGATAGGCCAGCGGGTTCACCTGGACCAGCACACGGTAGGCCGCGACCTGCTCCCGGACCGGCAGCTCTGCCGACCCGAGGAGGGCCACTCGTGCTCGAAGGACTGCGTCGTGACCGATGTTCGCCGAGTGAGTCATGACGGTGATTCTCAAAGCCGCACAGGTGCCCAAACAAGGGCATTCGGCTGTGCCGTTCGTCCTACGAAAACACCGTCTGACCTGTCATGATGGGTACGTCTTCACCCCTGCGCCCCCGGACGGCCCGTCGGCCGTCGCGATGCTCGTCGAACGCTCGCGGGCGCATCCCCCACAGCGGTCCCCCGGGATGCCGTGATGCCGTGATGCCCGCCGAGGGGCCGCCGAGGCGGATGTGCGGATGAGTCCGAGTCGTGTTCCTCCAGATCGACCTCCCGGTGGGGTTCGCCGCACGCGCGCAGGGCAAACCGTACAAAATACCCACAAAAGCCTGCTCGGGCCGTACCGCTTGAGTGGTCAAAGTGGTGGGGGGTTACCATGTGAGCGCCGCCTAGCTCGAAAGATAAACCTGTGACTGTCAATGACGACTCGTTCACCAACTGGAAGAACCGCGAGGAGATCGCGGAGTCGATGATCCCGATCATCGGGAAGCTGCACCGGGAGCAGGACGTCACGGTCCTGCTTCACAGCCGCTCCTTGGTGAACAAGTCGGTGGTCAGCATCCTGAAGACCCACCGATTCGCCCGGCAGATCGACGGTGAGGAGCTCTCGGTCACCGAGACGCTGCCGTTCCTGCAGGCGCTCACCACCCTCGATCTCGGCCCGTCGCAGATCGACATCGGCATGCTCGCCGCGACGTACAAGAGCGACGACCGCGGTCTGTCGGTCGAGCAGTTCACCGCCGAGGCCGTCGCCGGTGCCACCGGTGCGAACAAGATCGAGCGCGGCGACGGCCGCGACGTCGTCCTGTACGGCTTCGGCCGCATCGGCCGCCTCGTCGCCCGCCTGCTCATCGAGAAGGCCGGCTCCGGCAACGGCCTGCGCCTGCGCGCCATCGTCGTCCGCCAGGGCGGTGACCAGGACATCGTCAAGCGCGCCTCCCTGCTGCGCCGCGACTCCATCCACGGCCAGTTCCAGGGCACCATCACCGTGGACGAGGCGACGAACACGATCATCGCCAACGGCAACGCGATCAAGGTGATCTACGCGAACGACCCGTCCGAGGTCGACTACACCGCGTACGGCATCAAGGACGCCATCCTCATCGACAACACGGGCAAGTGGCGTGACCGCGAGGGTCTGTCCAAGCACCTGCGCCCGGGCATCGACAAGGTCGTCCTGACCGCCCCGGGCAAGGGCGACGTCCCGAACATCGTCCACGGCGTCAACCACGACACGATCAAGCCGGACGAGCAGATCCTGTCCTGCGCCTCCTGCACCACCAACGCGATCGTCCCGCCGCTGAAGGCCATGGACGACGAGTACGGCGTGCTGCGCGGCCACGTGGAGACCGTCCACTCGTTCACGAACGACCAGAACCTGCTGGACAACTACCACAAGGCCGACCGTCGCGGCCGCAGCGCGCCGCTCAACATGGTCATCACCGAGACCGGTGCCGCGTCCGCCGTCGCCAAGGCGCTGCCCGACCTCAAGGCGCCGATCACCGGCAGCTCGATCCGCGTCCCCGTCCCGGACGTCTCGATCGCCATCCTGAGCCTGCGCCTGGGCCGTGAGACCACCCGCGAGGAAGTCCTCGACTACCTCCGCGACGTCTCGCTGCACTCGCCGCTCAAGCGCCAGATCGACTTCACCACCGCCCCCGACGCCGTCTCCATGGACTTCGTCGGCTCGCGCCACGCCTCGATCATCGACGCCGGCGCCACCAAGGTCGACGGCGACAACGCGATCCTCTACCTCTGGTACGACAACGAGTTCGGCTACTCGTGCCAGGTCATCCGGGTCGTCCAGCACGTCTCCGGCGTCGAGTACCCGACGTACCCCGCCCCGGCGGTCTGATCTCGTCGCACTCACGGCCCGTTCCACCGCCCACCACGGGCGGCGGAACGGGCCGCGCGCGTTTGCGGGGAGAGGCCGGCGCGGAAACTCGGGTGTGCGCTGGACTGATGTGCTGTTAAGTTCCCCGTGTGCCGAAGTTGAATCAGATCATCGCAGTGGAGAAGGGCGTCAAGTCCAAGTCTCTCCAGGAGCTGACCCAAGCCCATCAGGACGTCCAGAAGCCGGCGTTGCTCGCCGGTATCTCACGGACGTACCAGCCCAAGGACGAGGAGGGCGAGCAACTGCCGCCCGAGTCCACGCGGGTGCAGGTCAAGGCGGAGGACGTGCTGCGCGCGACGGCGGGGACGCTGACGCGGCTGTTCGACGTGACGGCGACGAAGGACTGGGCGAACCGCACGGCGGCCGCGGACGTCGTCGTCGACGGAACGGTCCTGCTGCCCCAGGTCCCGGTCCCGTACCTGCTGTTCCTCGAGAAGCAGCTCACCGACCTGCACACGTTCGTACGCAAGCTCCCCGTCCTGGACGCGTCGGAGGCGTGGAACGTCGACCCCTCGACGGACTCGTGGAAGACCGACCCGGTCCGCACGATCCGCACCAAGAAGGTGCCGCGCAACCACGTGAAGGCCGAGGCCACGGAGAAGCACCCGGCCCAGGTCGAGGTCTACTACGAGGACGTCCCGGTCGGTTACTGGACGACGGTGAAGTTCTCCGGCGCGCTGCCGGCCCGCCGGGTCAACGAGCTCCTCGACCGGGTCGAAAAGCTCCAGCAGGCCGTCAAGTTCGCCCGTGAGGAAGCCAACGGCACCGAGGTCACCGACCAGCGCGTCGGGGATGCGGTGTTCGGCTACCTGTTCCGGTAGCCTCAAGATCGCCCCCTGTGCGAGCGGGGGGGTGCGCGCGAAGCGCAAAGCTGAAACTGATGTTGAAGCTGACCAAGGGGTGTCAGTTGGGGGTTCAAATCCCTCCCCCGGCACACGAGCCGGGGTGGCCCAAGCCTGGCAGAGGCGGCCCCGTGAAACTCAGATTCTCGCTCCAGTCTCAGCATTCGCCGCCGAACGCCGGATCGACCGAGCGCGGACGATCATCGATGGATGGGGGTTCAAGTCCCCTCTGCGCCTCTCTCGTGGCGCGGTAGTTCAAAGGCAGAACACATCGATCTCAGAATGATCCGCGACTCTTAAACGCCGCCGGTGTGCGCAATTGGGTGGCAAACTGGAGCCCGGGAGCTGGATATGCTCCCGGGCTCCGTCACGTTCCGTGCCCCGCGCAGACGCCGGTCCCTCGATGGACGGCATCGCGACGCCTCCGCGCGCGACGTCCCCTGCGCGGACACGCCCTTCTCCACCGCGCCCTGGCTCCACGCGGCCCGCCACTGCCTCACGTACGGCTGCCCGGTGGTCTACGGCTGAGCTCCGGAGTGGCTCTGGGAGCGCAGGAGGAGGAGGGCGATGTCGTCGGTGCGCGGAGCGCCGCTTCGGGCGTGGTCGATGAGATCGTCCGCCAGATCGCCCAGGAGGCGGTCTTCAGGGGTCCCGGTGATGCGCGCGGCGACCGCGGCGATGGCTTCCTCGAGGTCTTCGCCGGGGACCTCGACCAGGCCGTCGGTGTAGAGGGCGAGGAGGGTGGCGGGGGTGAAGGTGATCTCGACGGCCGTGTACGAGGCGTCGGGGTCGATGCCCAGCAGCAGGCCGGGGGGCAGGTGGAGCATCTCCGTCGGGCCGTCGGCGTGGCGCAGCAGGGGTGGCGGGTGGCCGGCGGTGGCCAGGTGGGCGGTCCGGGCTGCGAGGTCGATGTGGGCGTAAAGGCAGCTGGTGAACAGTCCGGGTTCGAGGTCGGTCAGGAGCCGGTTGGTGCGGGCGAGGACTTCTGCGGGGGGTGCGCCGGCGGTGGCGTGGACGGCCGCGCGGACCTGGCCCATGAGGGCGGCGGCGTTCACGTTGTGGCCTTGGACGTCGCCGATGGCGGCCGCGACGGTGGTGTCGTCGATCCGGATGAGGTCGTAGAAGTCACCGCCGATCTCGAGGCCGTACGCCGCTGCGAGGTAGCGGGCGGCCACTTCGAGGTGCGGGATGCGCGGCAGGGCGTGGGGCAGCAGGCCGGTCTGCAGGCTGCGGGCGAGCTGGTGGGTGGAGTCGTAGATGCGGGCGCGGTCCAGGGCCTGGGCGATGAGCCCGGCGATGGAGGTCAGGACCGCCCGCTCGCCGGGGGCGAAGGTGCGGGGGCGGGCGTAGGCGAGGACGAGGGTGCCGATGGGGCGGCTGGACGCGATCAGGGGCAGGAAGGCCCACGCACTCATGCCGTCGAGGATCTGGACGGCCGGGAAGTCGGCCAGGAGCTCGTTCGCGTCGCCGAAGAACAGGGGTTTGCCCGTACTCAGGCCGTGGGTGGTGGCGGTATCGGTGCTGAGGGGGATTCCGTCGAAGTGGGCCATGAGTTCGGCCGTGTAGCCGCGGTAACCGACGATGCGCAGGCGCTGCTCCTCCGCGATCAGGAGGGCCATGGCCTGGGCTCCGAGCGCGGGGACGAGCTGGTCGGCGGCCTGATCGACCACGTCCTGGGCGTGGGCGGCCTCGGTGAGGGTGGCTGCCAGGTGCATGAGCTGGTAGAGGGCGGTGGCCCGGCTGGGCGACGGCTCCTCGGGGGCGGCGGTGGCGGGCGGCGGGACGGGCTCGTCGGTGACCGCGGTGATGCGGACGCTGATCCCGGTGTCGTCCGGGAAGAGGTCGAAGCGCACGTACCGGCCGGTCGGGGCCGCCGCGGTGAAGCTCCGGGGCAGCCGGCTGATCGCCGTGGCCCGGTAGTGGTCCTCGATGGTGGGGGTGTCCATCCAGGGAAGGGCCTCCCAGGGCAGGGCTCCGAGCAGCCGGGAGACGGGTGCGCCGAGCAGCTCGGCCGCCTCGGGGGTGATGAAGGTGATCGTGCCGTTCAGATCGAGTGCGCAGTTGCCTCCGGGCAGCCGGCGGATGAAGGCCATGGCGACGGCCGCCTCGACCGGTCCGGGTGTGGGAGGGGGAAGGGGCCGCAGGATGACCGGGTGCGCCGGCGGATGGATCGGGCGGCCGTCGTCGGCGGCCTGTCGCAGGATGTGTGCGAGTCGGATGCAGGCCGACTCCACGCTGTGACGTTCCCGGTCGGTCAGGTGGGGCTCGTGCGAGCCGGGCCACAGGAGGACGAGACCGGCCCCCGTGGGCCCGGCCCGGTCGCAGGCGTGTGCGGCGAGCGGGGCGGCGGCCAGGGCGAAGTCGTACGGCAGGACGATGCCGACGCGCGGGTAGCGGCGGGCCGTCTCCTGCATGCCGCCCAGCCAGACGAGCCTGCTCTCACGGACCGCGTCGGCCACCGGAATGGGGTCGTCCAGGCCGACGCGGGACCAGGGCAGCGCGAACTCGCGGGACAGCCCGCAGACCGTGGCCAGATGCAGGACGCGCCGGGCGGGGTCGGGCAGGTAGAGCATGCCGATGGACGCCCGAGTCTCACTGCAGGCCTCGAGCAGCGCCTCCCCCAGTGCCCGCCGGCCGGGCTCCTCGGCCCGCTCGGCAGCCGCGTCCCCCGCGGCCCCCTGGTCACGCCCTGGAAGGTTTCGCACCCGACCATGTTCCCTCCACACCCTCCCGCACGTCTGCACCCGCCGCCCCGGGCGAGCCCGCGACCGGGTCGCCACGGGTGACCGCAGCGTGCCGGGCTGTCACGGCCGTCGGCTCGGGTTCCCCCGGGGCCGGTGGTCAGGACCGGGTCGGGTCCGTTGCTCCCCGGGTGTACTCGGATGCGGCGTCTGCTCCCCGGGTGTACTCGGATGCGGCGTCGAGGAGCCAGTCGGCGAGGTAGCCGGCGAACGAGGAGCGCACCAGGACCCGGAATCCCGGCCTGTGTCCGTCGCGCGGGACCAGCACCACCTGGGCCCGGGCCAGTGTGGTCTGGGCGCAGCGGCCGGCGCCGAAGGAGCGGGGATGCAGATCGAGGGAACAGCCGTGGGCGAGGAGTTCGGCGGCCCGGGCCCCGCCGACGAGCAGGGTGGTGCGCTGCGCCGAGACGTCGACGACTGCCGCGTGCCGGTCGCCGACGGCCTCGCGCAGCCGGGCTTCTAGGTGCGTCCGGGTTCCGGCCGGGCCGACGACGAGCCATTCGTCCGGGCCCAGCCACAGCGCCGCGAGCTCGCCGCCGCGCGCGACGGTGCCGGGCTCCAGCGGCAGCGGGAAGCCGAGCGCGAGTCCGGCGGCGTCCGCGGCCGGGCCCTTGGGGTCGAGCCGCACGTCGACCTGGGCGAGGAAGGGGAGTTCCGCCAGGCGCAGTGCCCCGCCCGAGGCCCGGGTGGCGGCGGCGAAGCGTTCGGCGTACTGCGCCAGCGGGCTCGGCCCGGCTCGACGGGCGGCGGTGTCAGCCATCGCGGCGGGCCCCCTCGGGGTCGTAGAGAACGGGACCGGTGACCGTGACCGGGACGAGGCCGCCGGCCACCGGTGCGTACAGCCGGTCCCCGATGCGGTCCCGGCCGCCCTTGACGAGGGCGAGTGCGAACGTCCGGCCGAGCGCCGCGCTGCGGTAGCTGGAGGTGACGTGTCCGAGCATCGGCACCGGAGGTTCGGGGAGCGGGGCGGCGGCGACGAGTTGGGTGCCTTCGGGCAGCAGGGTGCCGGGGTCGTCGGGCAGCAGCCCGACGAGGTGCTTGCGGTCGGGCCGGGCGGTGTCCGTCCGCGCGTGCGAGCGCTTGCCGATGAAGTCGGGCTTCTTCCGGGACACGACCCAGCTCATGCCGAGGTCCTGCGGGGTCACGGTGCCGTCGGTGTCCTGGCCGACGATCGGATAGCCCTTCTCGGCGCGCAGGACGTGCATGGTCTCGGTGCCGTACGGGGTGATGCCGAGGGGGCGGCCCGCCTCGTACAGCGACTCCCACAGCTCGGGGGCTTCCCACGGCAGTACGTTGATCTCGTACGCCAGCTCGCCGGAGAAGCTGATCCGGCACACGCGGGCCGGGATTCCCGCGACGGCCGTGTCCCGCCAGGCCATGAACGGGAAGTCGGCGGCGTCCACGGCGAGCCGGGGGGCGAGGCCGCGCAGGACGTCCCGGGAGCGGGGCCCGACGAGGGCGACGGTGGCCCACTGCTCGGTGACCGAGGTGCAGTGCACGCGCAGTTCGGGCCACTCCGTCTGGAGCCACTCCTCCATCCAGTCCAGTACGGCCGCGGCGTTGCCCGTCGTGGTGGTGACGAGGTAGCGGTCGTCGGCGAGGCGGATCGCGGTGCCGTCGTCGAAGACCATGCCGTCCGGGCGGCACATGACGCCGTAGCGGATCATGCCGGCCTTCAGGCTGCTCATCACGTTGGTGTAGAGCCGGTCCAGGAAGACTCCGGCGTCCGGCCCCTGTACGTCGATCTTGCCGAGGGTGGAGGCGTCCATGAAGGCGACGCCCTCGCGGGCGGCGCGGCATTCGCGCAGCACCGCCGCCGCCTTGTCCTCGCCGGCCCGGGGGTAGTACCAGGGCCGTTTCCACTGGCCGACGTTCTCGAACTCGGCCCCGTGCGCGACGTGCCAGTCGTGCAGCGCGGTCACGCGTACGGGGTCGTGCAGCGGGCCGCGGTCGCGGCCGGCGAGCGCGGCGAAGGAGACGGGGGCGTACGGGGCGCGGAAGGTCGTCGTGCCCAGCTCGCCGACGTCGATGCCCAGCAGGTGCGCGACGACTCCGCTCGCGAGCACGCCGGAGGTCTTGCCCTGGTCGTTCGCGGTGCCCGCCGTGGTGTAGCGCTTGAGGTGTTCCGCCGAGCGCAGGCCCGCGCCCGTCGCGCGGGCGAGGTCGTCGACGGTGACATCGCGCTGGAGGTCGACGAAGCAGCGGGCGGTGTCCGCCCCGGGGACCACCCACAGGTGCCGGGCGGGTGTCCGGTGCTGTTCGGCGACGGACGGGAGCGGGAGCGCTTCGTGGGCGGCGAAGCCCTCGGCTTCGAGTGCCCGGACTCCCGCGGCCCGGCCGTCGGCCAGGCAGCGGGCGAGGTCGAACTCACCGCGTGCGGAGCCTGCGGCCTCCACCGCCTGGCGGCAGCCGTCGGGTACGAACGTCCCGAGCGCCGGGTCGTGGCGCAGGCGGCCGCCGGCCTGGCTGAACAGGTGGACGACCGGGTTCCAGCCGCCGGAGACGAGCAGGAGGTCGGCGGGGATCTCGCGGGCGGCGGAGCCTTCCCCGAGCGCGGACACGGTCACCGAGGAGATCCGGGGTGCGCCTGCCGTGCCCGTCACCGCTTGCCCGGCGAGCACCTCGATGCCGGCCTGCGCGGCCCGGCCCGCCCACTCCCCCGGCTCGGACCGGGCGTCGACGACCGCCGCGATGTCCACACCGGCCGCGGCCAGGTCGAGTGCCGCCTCGTACGCGCTGTCGTTCGTGGTGAACACGACCGCGCGGCGGCCCGGGACGACGCCGAACCGGTGGAGGTACGTACGAGCGGCCCCGGCGAGCATCACGCCGGGGCGGTCGTTGTCGGCGAAGGCGAGCGAGCGTTCGTGCGCGCCGGTCGCGAGGACGACCCGGCGCGCCCGGATCCGCCACACCCGCTCGCGGGAGACGTGCGCGGGGGCCTGCGCGCCGAGGTGGTGGGTGCGGCGTTCCACGGCGAGCACGTGGTTGTCGTCGTAGTGGCCGAAGACGGTGGTCCGGAGCAGCACCCGGACCTCGGGCGCCGTGTCGAGCTCCGCGCCCGCCGCGACGGCCCACTGCGACAGCTCGCCCGTGCCGAGCAGGCTGCCGCCCGGCTCGGGGCGGTCGTCGGCGAGGATCACGCGCGCCCCGCTGCGGGCGGCCGCCGTCGCCGCGGCGAGGCCGGCCGGGCCGGCGCCGACGACCAGCAGGTCGCAGTGGGCGTGCAGGGCGTCGTAACGGGCGGGGTCGGGTGTGGTGGCGAGCCGGCCCTGGCCGGGGAGGCTGCGCGCGACGAGCCCGTCGTACAGCTCGATGGTGGTGGCGGGCAGCATCGGTTCGGGGAAGGGCGCCTCGATCTGTACGACGGCGTTCGGCTCCTCGGCTCCGGCGGTGAAGATCCCGCGCGGGCGGCCGAGTCTGACGCTGCTGCCGGTTTCGTGGACGCCGTGCGCGAGCAGCGCCGAGGCGAGGGTGTCGCCCCGGTAGCCCTGGTAGTCGACGCCGTCGAAGCGGAAGCGGAGCGGCTGGTCCCGCCGGATGCGGCCCCGGTCGGGCAGGCGGAAGGCGTGTGCCGTCATGAGGTCACCGGCCTCGGCTCGCCGGTCCGGTGGACGGAGAGGATCTCGTTGGTCGCGGTGTCCCGGACGGCGTTGAACCAGCGGCGGCAGCCGTCCGCGTGGCTCCACCGCTCGGCGAAGGGGCCCTTGGGGTTGTCGCGGAAGAAGAGGTAGCGGGCCCATGCCTCGTCGCTCAGGGCCGCGGGGTCCGCGGGGTAGGGCACGTGCGCCTGGCCTCCGTAGTGGAACTCGGCCTCGTCGCGAGGTCCGCACCAGGGACAGGGGATGAGCAGCATCGTCTCGGCTCCTCAGTGGGCCACCGCGGCCGCGCCGTGCTCGTCGACGAGCGCGCCGGTGGTGAAGCGTTCGAGCGTGAAGGGGGCGTTGAGCGGGTGGGGGGCGTCGTGGGCGACGGTGTGCGCGAAGGCCCAGCCGACTCCCGGTGTGGCCTTGAAACCGCCGGTGCCCCAGCCGCAGTTGAGGTAGAGGTGCTCCACGGGGGTGAGTCCGGTGATCGGTGACGCGTCGGGGCTGACGTCGACGATTCCGCCCCAGGTGCGCAGGACGTGCGCGCGGGCGAAGACGGGGAAGAGCTCGAGGGCGGCCGCCATCTGGCGTTCGATGATGTGGAACGCGCCGCGCTGCGTGTACGCGTTGTACGCGTCGATACCGGCGCCCATGACCAGCTCGCCCTTGTGGGCCTGGCTGACGTACACGTGCACCGCGTTGGACATGACCACGGTGGGGTGTACGGGCTCCAGCAGCTCGGAGACCAGCGCTTGCAGGGGGTGGCTCTGGAGGGGTACCTCGAAGCCGGCCATCGCGGCGAGAACGGAGGAGTGGCCGGCCGCGCAGAGGGCGACGCGGCCGGCGGCGATCGGGCCCAGCGAGGTCTGCACCCCGGTGACCCGGCCGCCCTGCACGTCGATGCCCGTGACCTCGCAGTTCTGGATGAGGTCGATGCCGGCGGCGTCGGCCGCGCGGGCGAGACCCCAGGCGACGTGGTCGTGCTTGGCGATGCCCGCGCGCGGCTGGTAGGTGGCGCCCATGACCGGGTACCGCACGTCCGGCGAGGTGTCGACGATCGGGCAGACCTCCTTGACCTGCGCGGGGTCGAGCCATTCGGCGTCCACGCCGTTCAACCGGTTGGCCTCGACGCGGCGCACGCTGTCCCGTACGTCCTGGAGGGTGTGCGCCAGGTTCAGCACGCCGCGCTGGGAGAACAGGAGGGGGTAGTCGAGCTCCTCCTCCAGCCCTTCCCACAACTTGAGCGCGTGCTCGTAGATGCCGGCGCTCTCGTCCCAGAGGTAGTTGGAGCGGATGATGGTGGTGTTGCGGGCCATGTTGCCGCCGGCGAGCCAGCCGCGTTCGAGGACGGCGACGTCGGTGATGCCGTGGTTCTTCGCCAGGTAGTGGGCGGTGGCGAGGCCGTGTCCGCCGCCGCCCACGATGACCACGTCGTAGCTGCGCCTGGGCTCGGGCGTGCGCCACAGCCACGCGGGGTGCTCGGGCAGGTCGGCGCCCGGCGTCCGGGGGCTCATCGGGCGTCTCCCGACGGGCCGCGCAGGCGCCGCATCGCCGGGTCGAACAGCGGCTCGGCGGCGACGACGGCCGCGATGCGCCGGTCGAAGTAGCCGATGTCCAGGGCACGGCCCGGTGTGGAGAGTTCCGCGGGCAGCCAGGCGTAGGCGATGCCCTTGCCGATCGTGTATCCGTAAGCGGCGCTGGTGACGTGGCCGACCGGCCGGCCGCCGTCGTACACGGGCTCCTTGCCCATGACCACGGCGGCCGGGTCGTCGATGGTCAGGCAGGTGAGGCGGCGCCGTACGTCGGCGGCGCGCCGCTCCAGTGCGGCCCGGCCGATGAAATCGCCCTTGCCCCGCTTCACGGCGAAGCCGAGGCCGGCCTCGTACGGGTCGTGTTCGTGACTCATGTCCGTGCCGAAGGCGCGGTAGCCCTTCTCCAGGCGCAGGCTGTTGAAGGCGCCCCGGCCGGCCGCGATGCCGCCGTACGGCTGTGCGGCCTCCCAGAGGGTGTCCCACAGCTTCAGCCCCAGGTCGGCGGTCGTGTACAGCTCCCAGCCGAGCTCGCCCACGTAGCTGAGGCGCATCGCGGTGACGGGGACGGCCCCGATGTGGGCGCTCCGGGCCCGGAAGTAGCGCAGGCCCTCGTCGGAGAAGTCGGCGTCGGTGAGCGGCTGGAGCACCTCGCGCGCCTTCGGCCCCCACAGGCCGATGCAGCAGGTGCCCGCGGTGATGTCCCGTACGGTCACGGAGCCTTCGTCGGGGAGGTGGCGGGTGAACCAGTCGAGGTCGAGGTTGCCGTTGGCCCCGACCTGGAAGCGGTTCCGGGCGAGCCGCGCCACCGTGATGTCGCTGCGGATGCCGCCGGCCTCGTCGAGCATCAGCGTGTACGTCACCGAGCCGACGGACTTGTCCACGTCGGAGGTGGTCAGGCGCTGGAGGAAGGCTGCGGCTCCGCGGCCCGAGACCTCCAGGCGTTTCAGGGCCGACATGTCGTACAGGGCGACGCTCTCCCGGGTGGCCAGGGCTTCGGCGCCCACGATCGGCGACCACATCCGTGCGGCCCAGTCATTGGGGACCGGGATGTCCCACCGGTCCAGGAGGGGCTCGTTGGCGGCGTACCACTGGGGCCGTTCCCAGCCGGAGGCCTCCAGGAAGAAGGCTCCGAGCTCGCGTTCGCGGACGTGGAACGGGCTGGTGCGCAGCGGACGGGGCGCCCCGGCGGGCTCGAGCGGGTGGAGGATGTCGTAGACCTCGGCGAAGTTCTGGCAGTCGCGGGCGAGGACGTACGCGGGGGCGAGCTGGTGCGGCTCGAAGCGGTTGACATCGCATGCGTGCAGGTCGAAGGAGGAGCAGTGGCCGTCCACGAGCCATTCGGCCATGGCGCGGCCGACTCCGGCGGAATGGGTGACCCAGACGGCCTCGGCGACCCAGAAGCCCTTGACGTCGGGTGATTCGCCGAGCAGGGGCATGCCGTCGGTGGTGAAGGAGAAGAGCCCGTTGATGCCCTCCTCGACCTTGGCGTCGCGTGTCGCGGGCAGCAGCGACTGGGTCTCGGTCCACGCGTCGGCGAAGTCGTCGGCCGTGAACCGCAGTACGGAGGGCATCTGATCGGAGGAGTCCGGCCGGGCGATGTCGTCGGCGGAGACCGGCATCGGGCGGTGGCCGTAGAAACCGATGCCGAGCCGGTCGAAGCGGTCGCGGTAGTAGAGGTCGGCGTCCTGGTGGCGCAGGATGGGGCGGACCGCTTCCTCGGTCTGCCCGGCGAGTGCGGGGACGGGGCCCGTCCATGCGAGCTGGTGGGCGAGGGGGGTCAGCGGCAGGCTCATCCCGGCCATGCGCGCGACCTTGGGGCCCCAGATGCCGGCGCAGCACACGACGATGTCGGCGGGGATCTCGCCGCGGTCCGTGACCACGGCGGTGACGCGGTCGCCGCCGGTGGTGTCGTCGGTTTCGGTACGGATGTCCAGGACCTCGTGGCGGTCGAGGAAGCGTACGCCCCTGGCCCGGGCGGCCCGGATCTGCGCCTCCACGGCGAGCACGGCCTTGGCCAGGCCGTCGGTGGGGACCAGCAGTCCGCCGAGCACCCGTTCGCGGTTCACCAGGGGGTGCAAGGCCACGCATGCGTCCGGGTCCACGAGCCGGCCCTCGACGCCCCAGGACGTGAGCCAGCCGTGCCGGCGCCTCAGGTCGGTGAGGCGCTCCGGGGTGGTGGCCACTTCGAGGCCGCCGACCTGGAGGAAGCACGGCTGCCCGTCGACGTCGAGGGCGCAGAGCTTCTCGACGGTGTAGCGGGCCAGTTCGGTCATGGTCTTCGACGGGTTGGCCTGGAACACGAGGCCCGGGGCGTGGGACGAGGAGCCGCCGGTGGCGGGGAGCGGACCCTGGTCGACGACGGTGACCTCGGTCCAGCCGCGGGAGGACAGTTCGTCCGACAGCGCTGCGCCCACGACACCCGCTCCGATGATGACCACGCGCGGTCCCGCCATCTCCGCCCCTCCGATTCGAACGCAATCGAGTTGCCGTCAGCGCAACGTGGTGCAGGTTGCGCAACTCACACTGCCGGTCGCCCCGTGCGGTGTCAAGAGGACCGATCGCGCCGCAACTCCCCTGTGCGGACTGCGGAAACAGCCGTGCCCGGCGGGCTGTCGCAGCAGCCCGCCGGGCACGGTGCGGTACGGGGGAACGCGGCCGGCTCAGCCCTTTTTCCCGAGCCAGGCGTCGGCTTTCGCACGGTTGGCCTCCACCCATTTCCGCGCGGCGTCCTCCGGCGACATCTTGTCCTGCGCGATGTACTTCGCCACGAGGTTCTGGTCCTCGTTCGACCAGCTGAAGTTCTTCACCAGCTGGTACGCCGGGCTGCCCGAATCCGCGAACTTCTTGCTGACGATCTTGTCCAGCGCGTACACGGGGTAGTCGCAGGCGACCTTCTCGAGGTCGTCGTCGCAGCCCGCCTTGTACTCCGGCAGCTCCACCTTCACGAGCTTCAGCTCGGAGAAGAGCCACTGCGGTTCGTAGAAGTAGCCGATGACGGGCGTCTTCTTGGCCTCGGCCTGGCGGAACGCCTGGATCAGCGCGGCCTCGCTCCCCGAGTACACCACCTTGAAGTCGAGGTTCAGGTTCTTCACCAGAGCGCCGTCGTTGGTGACGAACGACGGGTCCCCGTCGAGCAGTTGACCCTTGTCGCCGGACTCCGAGGTCTTGAACTGTTCCGCGTACTTGTTGAGGTTCTGCCACTTGGTGACGTCCGGGTACTTCTGCGCCATCCACGGCGGGACGTACCAGCCGATGACCCCCTTGTTGCCCGTCTCCCCGGCGGCGACGGCCGTCTTCTGCTGCTCGATGTACTTCTTCTTCAGGTCCGGGTGGCCCCAGTTCTCGACGATCGCATCGACCTCACCCGTGCCGAATCCCTGCCAGGCGACCTCTTCCTTGAGATCCTTCTTGGTCACCTCGCAGCCGAGGTCCTTCTTCGCGACGTAGGCGATGACCGCCGCATTGGCCTCGTACCCGACCCACGGGTTGACGGCGAGGCTGAAGGAGCCGCACTTCCCGGCGCCGGCGCCGCCGCCCGAAGGCCCGGCGCCCGCCTCCCCCACCTTCGCGCCGCTGCATCCGCCGAGCGCGAGGGCCAGCGCCGACAGTCCGGCCAGAGCGGCCAGCCGGCCCGGGCGCCGTAGCGGCGCCGGTCCTGTGTTGAGGTTTCCTGCCATGTGTCCTGCCCCTTCTTTCCGCCTCAGCGCCCGCCGGGGGCTGTTGCCGCCCGGTGCGCCGCCGCCTGGGTGATCCGGTCGAACATGACCCCGAGCAGCACGATGGCCAGGCCCGCAGCCAGCCCCTTGCCGTACAACTGGCCCTGCGAGAAGCCCGCCACGACGTCGTAGCCGAGGGCGCCCGCCCCGACCAGCCCGCCGACGACGACCATCGACAGCACGTAGACCAGCCCCTGGTTCGCGGCGAGCGCGAGGGAGCCGCGCGCCATCGGGAGCTGCACCTTCGTGATGATCTGCCAGGTGCTGGAGCCGGCCGACAGCGCCGCCTCCACCGTGCTCTGCGGCACTCCTCGCACCCCGTCCGCGATGATCTTCACGGTCACCGGGGCCGCGTAGACGATCGCCGCCACGATCGCCGTGAACCGGCTCGCGCCGAACAGGGCCAGGAACGGCACCAGATAGACGAACGCCGGCATCGTCTGGCCCGCGTCGAGTACGGGACGGATCAGCCGGTCGGCCACGGCGCTGCGCCCCATCCACACGCCCACCACGACGCCGAGGGCCATGACGATGACCGTGGCGACCATGCTGGAGGCCAGCGTCGTCATACTGTCCCGCCACAGGCCCGTGCCGACGATCAGCGCCACGCACACCGCCGCGGTGGCCGCCGCACGCCGGCCGCCGAGCAGGGCGCCGACGGCCACGGCCACCGCGCCGACGAGCCACCACGGGGAGCCCGTCAGCAGCGCCTCGAACGGGTTGAGCAGCAAGGTGGTGACCACCTCGCGCAGAGCGCCCGTCACACCGGCGAAGCTGCCCTGCGCCCAGGCGGTGGCGGAGTCCGCCGTACGGGCGATCGCCGCTCCGACACCGGTGTCGGAGGGGAACTGCGCCGCCCAGACGTAGGTGTGGGAGAGCCAGATGCACACGGCGGTGAGCACGCCGCCGGCGAGGAGCAGGGGGCGGCGCCACCGCGCCGAGCGGCCGCCGCCCCGCCGGGCGTCCTCGGCCCTCCCCCGGCCCCCGGCCGGAGGGACCCGTATCTCGCTGCGCTCGCTCGCCGCGGTGGTCACGCGGTCGAGCACGATGGCCAGTACGACGATGGCGAGGCCGGCGTTGAACGCCGTGCCCACGTCGAGCGTCTCCAGCGCCTTGACGACGGTCTTGCCCAGCCCGGGCGCGTCGATGAGGGCGGCGATGGTGACCATGGACAGCGCGGCCATGATGGTCTGGTTCACGCCCAGCACGACGGTCCGCCTCGACATCGGCAGCAGCACGGTGGCGAGCGTCTGACTCCGGGTCGCACCGAGCGACTCGGCCGCCTCGACCGCGGCGGCGGGGACCGAGCGGATCGCGTGGGCGGTGATGCGTACCGCGGGCGGGGTCGCGAAGATCAGCGTCGCGATCGTCGCGGACGCCGGGCCGATGAGGAAGAACAGCGTCAGCGGGGCCAGGTAGACGAACGTCGGCATCGTCTGCATGAAGTCGAGCACGGGGGTCGCGAGGCGGTGCACCCGGTCGGACAGCCCGGCCCAGACACCGAGCGGAATGCCGACGAGCAGGGAGACGAGGACGGCCGCCACGGTCAGGGCGAGCGTGTCCATGCTCTCGCGCCACAGTCCCTGGAGGCCGAAGAGGACGAACCCGGCGACGGCGAGGGCCGCCACCCGTACGTTCCCGAACACCCACGAGACGTATCCGACGAGGGCGACGACGCCCAGCCAGCCGACCACCGGGACCGGGCGGCCGTAGGACGGCTGCGCGACCAGAGCCTGGAGGAAGGTGACGAGGTCGTCGATGACCAGCCGGATCTCGTTGAAGACGTAGAGGAAGACCGGGTTGCTGTTGCGGTCCGCGCCCACGGCATCGTTGATCTCGTTGAACCGCCGGTGGAGCGGGGTCAGTTCGGCGGTGCCGAGGGGAAGCGTGTGGATGCCGCGCAGCACCAGCCACAGGACGACCCACCCGATGAGGACCGCGGCCGCGACCAGTGCGCGCCCGCCGCGTACCGGCGCCCGCCGCGCGGTCGCCGCTGCCAGGACGGCCATCACGCACCGCCCTCGGCGCCGGCGACGACCGCGAGGATCTCCTCGTCGCCGACGAGGCCCAGCAGCCGCCCGTTCTCGACCACCTTCACGGGCCGGTCCGCGGCGAGGACGGCACGCGTCGCCGCGCGGACGACGGTGTCCGGGCCGAGCTCCGGTCCGTCGAGTGCGTCGTCCGGGCGGGCCGGGCGCATGATCCAGCGCAGGGTGAGCACGTGCGAGCGCGGCACGTCCGCCACGAAGTCCCGGACGTAGTCGTCGGCGGGCGCACCGACCAGCTCGTCGCCCGTACCGCACTGGACGGTGCGCCCGTCGCGCATGATGAGGATGCGGTCGCCGAGCTTCAGCGCCTCGGACAGGTCGTGGGTGACGAACACCATCGTCTTGCCGACCTCGCGGTGCAGCCGGATGACCTCGTTCTGCATGTCCCGGCGGATCAGCGGGTCGAGCGCGGAGAACGGCTCGTCGAAGAGGAGCACGTCCGGGTCCCCGGCGAGGGCGCGGGCGAGGCCGACCCGCTGCTGCATGCCGCCGGAGAGCTGGTCGGGGTAGGAGTGCTCGTACCCCGCGAGGCCGACCAGCTCGACCACCTCCATGGCACGCCGGGTGCGCTCGGCCCGGCCGGTGCCGCGGATCTCCAGGCCGTACGCGACGTTGTCCAGGACCCGGCGGTGCGGCAGCAGACCGAAGTGCTGGAAGACCATCGCGAACTTGCGCCGGCGCAGCTCGCGCAGCCTCTTCTGATCGGCGGCGCGGATGTCCTCGCCCTCGAAGACGAGCTCGCCCGCAGTCGGCTCGATCAGCCGGGTCAGACAGCGCACCAGCGTCGACTTCCCGGAACCGGACAGGCCCATGACCACGAAGACCTCGCCGGGCGGCACGTCGAAGTCCACGTCCCGCACGGCAGCCGTGCAGCCGGTGCGGTCCATGAGTTCGCGGCGGGAGAGGGCGCACAGCTCGGGCGAGTCGGGTACCCGCGCCGCCTTGGGCCCGAAGACCTTCCACAGGCCGCGCACGGAGATCACGGGGGTCCCGTTCCCGGACGCGCCCCGCTGCGACGGCAGTTCTGTCTTCGTTGCGGTCACTGTCGGCCTCTCTTCGGATGGCACCGGCTCAGCCGCGGAACCAGTGCTGCGCCCTGGGCTGGATGTTCTGCCAGATGTGCTTGGGTTCGCGGTACTCGTCCAGGCCGGTCGGGCCCAGCTCGCGGCCGACGCCCGAATGCCCGAAGCCGCCCCACTCCGCCTGGGGGACGTAGGGGTGGTAGTCGTTGATCCAGACCGTGCCGTGCCGCAGCCGCCGGGCGACCCGCTGCGCCTTGCCCGCGTCCTGGGTCCACACCGCCCCGGCGAGCCCGTACTCCGTGTCGTTGGCGATCCGTACGGCCTCCTCCTCGCCGGAGAACCGCTCGACGGTGAGCACCGGTCCGAAGGACTCCTCCCGTACGACGCGCATGTCCCGGCGGCACGCGTCCAGCACGGTCGGCGGGTAGTAGAAGCCGTCGGCGAGCGCGGGGTCCTCGGGGCGCCGGCCACCGCAGCGCAGTACGGCGCCCTGCGCGAGGCCCGCCGCGACGTACTCCTCGACCTTGGCCCGGTGCGCGGCGGAGATCAGCGGCCCGGTGTCGGCGGCGGGGTCGAAGGGGCCGCCCAGCCGGATGATGCGGGCGCGGCGCACGACCTCGTCGACGAAGGCGTCGTGCAG
The DNA here is from genome assembly GCF_040655295.1 of Streptomyces sp. NPDC050448. Classification (NCBI taxonomy): domain Bacteria; kingdom Bacillati; phylum Actinomycetota; class Actinomycetes; order Kitasatosporales; family Streptomycetaceae; genus Streptomyces; species Streptomyces sp. NPDC050448. The sequence continues at coordinate 70,278 of NZ_JBFAJR010000007.1, forward strand.
CGGGTCCTCGACGATCAGGCGGGCGCCGGCCGAGCAGACCTGCCCGGAGTGCAGGAAGACGGCGGTGAGGGCGAAGTCCACGGCCGCCTCGAAGTCGGCGTCGGCGAAGACCACGTTGGGGTTCTTGCCGCCCAGTTCCAGCGCGACCTTCTTCACGGTGGCCGCGGCGGCCGCCATGACCCGCTTGCCCGTCTCGAGCCCGCCGGTGAACGAGACCAGGTCCACGCCCGGGTGCTCGGCGAGCGGCGCGCCGGCCTCGGCCCCCGCTCCCAGCACGAGGTTGGCCGCACCGGCGGGGAGTCCGGCCTCCTCCAGGGCGCGCATCAGCAGGAGGGAGGTGGACGGCGTGAGCTCGCTGGGCTTGAGGACCACGGTGTTGCCGGCGACGAGGGCGGGCGCGACCTTCCACGCGGCTTGGAGCAGGGGGTAGTTCCACGGGGTGATGAGCCCGCACACCCCGACGGGCTCGTAGACGACCCGGCTGACGGCGTCCTCGCGGCCGGTGTCGACCACCCGGCCGGCGCTGGTGCCCGCGATCCCGCCGAAGTACCGGAAGCAGGCCACGACGTCGGCGATGTCGTACCCGCTCTCCACCAGGCGTTTGCCCGTGTCGAGGGATTCGGCGCGGGCGAACGCCTTCGCCTCGCGCTCCAGCACGTCGGCGGTGCGCAGCAGCAGCGCGCCGCGCTCCCGCTCGGGTGTGTGCGGCCACGGCCCCTCGTCGAAGGCACTGCGCGCGGCGGCGATCGCAGCTTCGGTGTCGGCCCGCGTCGCCTCGGACACGGTCCGCACGTGTGTGCCGTCGGCGGGGCAGTGAATGTCCCGCCGGCCGCCCGCCACCGCTTCGCGCCACTTTCCACCGACGTACAGATCTGCCACGCGCGGAGCCCTTCTTACGGGTGACACCGGTATGTGCGTTGCGTATTGCGCATCGTATTGCTCGGAATGGAACGACACGATCGCCCACGAGGTGCGGTACGTCAAGGGGACGGACGGCCGGGCGGCGTCGGGCCCGCCGGTTCCGGGGCGCCGTGCTCAGCCGCCGATGCGCTCCAGCATCGCGCGGCGCCAGCGCTCGGTCTCGGCGATCTGGTTGAACGTGAACAGGTGCAGCCCGGCCACTGCGGCCTCGGGCGTGCCCAGCGCGGAGGCGCTCCGGCGCAGCAGCCGCTCCGGGGAGTAGCCGCCGGGCGCCGCGAAGCGCAGGAACCACGAGGGGTGCCGGGTGAGGAACTTGGCCGACTCCCCCACGCCGATCTTCGTGGCCATGGACAGCAGCTTCGCCCGCTCGACGGGGCCGGCGACGCCGATGTGCACGGGCAGCTCGATCTGCCGGCGGCGTATCCGTGCGAGCCAGTGGCGCAGGGTCGCCGGGTCGAAGCACAGGTTGCTGACGATGTACGTCGCATGGCGCTGCTTGTCCCACATCGCCTGGACGGTGACGTCGTCGTCGATGAGGGGATGGCTCTCCGGGTAGCCGGTGATGCCGACGTGCGCGAACGGGCTGCCCAGCTCGCCGAGCCGGCGCAGGACGGGCAGGGCCGCGTCGTACGCCCCGGCCGGCGGGTCGGCGTCGCCGGCGGGCACGAAGACGTCCTCGATGCCGGCGGCGACGAGCCGGTCCACGATCTCCGCGAGGTGGCCGGCGCCGGCGATCTGCCGGGCCGGGACGTGCGGGACGACCCGGTAGCCGTGCCCGGCCAGGCGGACGGCGAGGTCCAGGGTCGGGCCGAGGCCCTTGGCCGGGGAGGCGGTGACCGTGACGGGCACGTCCGCCGGGACGTGGGCCAGGACCTTGTCCTCGGTGGCCTTCGCCGGCAGGACCTCGTAGCGGACCCTGCGCAGGAGCTCGGCCAGGCCGCCCCCGGTGACCGGGGCCTGCGCGGGACGTTCGGGATACGGCGTGGGCCGGGCGGACATGCCGCTCCTCCTCAGGTGTGGCCGGGGCTCTGCCCCTGCTCTGCCTCGCTGCGGAGGCGGTGGTGCCGGTAGAACTCGGCCTTGGACGGCGGCAGCGGCTCGTTGCCCAGGATGAGATCGGCGGCCTTCTCGGCCACCATCATGACGGGTGCGTAGATGTTGCCGTTCGTCACGTAGGGCATCACGGAGGCGTCCACGACGCGCAGCCCCTCCAGGCCGTGCACCCGCAGGCTCGCCGGATCGGTGACCGCCCCGTCGCCGGTGCCCATCCTGCAGGTGCAGGACGGGTGCAGGGCGGTCTCGCCCTCCCTGGCCACCCAGTCGAGGATCTGCTCGTCCGTTTCGACCTCCGGCCCGGGCGAGATCTCGCCGTCGTCGTACGGGGCCAGTCCGGGCTGGCCGAGGATGGCGCGTGCGCTGCGGATCGCCTCGATCCACTCGCGTCGGTCCTGCTCGGTGGAGAGGTAGTTGAACCGCAGGGCCGGGTGCACCCGGGGATCCTTGCTCCTGATCTTCACCGAGCCGACGGCGTCGGAGTACATCGGGCCGACGTGCACCTGGTAGCCGTGGCCCCCGGCGGGCGCGGAGCCGTCGTAGCGGACCGCAATGGGCAGGAAGTGGAACATCAGGTTGGGGTACGCGACGTCGTCGTTGCTCCGTGCGAAGCCGCCGGCCTCGAAGTGGTTGGTCGCGCCGGGACCCGTACGCAGCAGCCACTGGAGGCCGATCCAGGGCCGGTGGCGCCACTTCAGGTAGGGCTGCATCGAGACCGGCTGCTTGCAGGCGTGCTGGACGTACACCTCCAGGTGGTCCTGGAGGTTCTCCCCCACGCCCGGCAGGTCGTGGACGACGTCGATGCCCAGGGCCCGCAGCTCGTCGGCGTTGCCGACCCCGGACAGCTGGAGCAGCTGCGGGGAGTTGATCGCGCCGCCGGAGAGGATCACCTCGCCGGCCCGGACCCGCCGGGGCGCCCCGCGGCCGCGGCGGTACTCGACGCCGACCGCGCGGTTGCCCTCGAAGAGGATCCGGGTGACGAAGGCCCTGGTCCGCACGTCGAGGTTGGGCCGCTTCATGACGGGGTGGAGGTAGGCCCGGGCGGCGGACAGCCGGCGCCCGCGGTGGAGGGTGCGGTCGAAGGCCGCGAAGCCCTCCTGCCGGTAGCCGTTGACGTCGTCGGTCAGCGGGTACCCCGCCTGCCGGACCGCCTCCATGAAGGCGGGGAAGAGGGGGCTCGAGGCCGGGCCGCGCTCCAGGACGAGGGGGCCCGAGCGGCCGCGGAACTCGTCCTCCGGGTCCGCGGCCAGGCAGTTCTCCATCCGGTTGAAGTACGGGAGGCAGTGCGCGTAGTCCCAGGTCTCCATGCCGGGGTCGGCGGCCCAGCGCTCGTAGTCCAGGGGGTTGCCGCGCTGGAAGATCATTCCGTTGATGCTGCTGGACCCGCCCAGCACCTTGCCGCGGGCGTGGTGGATGCGCCGCCCGTTCATGTGCGGCTCGGGCTCGGACGCGTACTTCCAGTCGTAGAAGCGGCTGCCGATGGGGAACGTCAGCGCCGCGGGCATGTGGATGAAGACGTCCCACGGGTAGTCGGGGCGGCCGGCTTCGAGGACCAGGACGCGGTTGCCGGGGTCCGCGGAGAGCCGGTTCGCCAGGGCGCTGCCGGCCGAGCCGCCGCCGACGATGACGAAGTCGTAACGCTGGGGCACCATCGGAGTCTCGTCCCTCCCCGTCGTCTCCGGCCGAGGGCCGCCCCCAGCCGTCAAGATGCGGCGCATGCTAGTACGGGTATCGCCTGACGCACCAGGTTGCGTTCCGCGCAACTTTTGGACCTCGACTCCTCCCGGCCTGCCGTTGGTGACGGCGCGTATAGTTTCGCCATGAGCAACTACGAGGCAGCCACCGAAACCGCAGGCGCCCCGGCGGGCGGGGTGCAGTCCGTCGACCGCGCCGTCAGCGTGCTGGAGATCCTCGCCCAGCGCGGCGAGGCGGGCGTCAGCGAGGTGGCTGCGGAGATCGACGTCCACAAGTCGACGGCGTTCCGGCTGCTCGGGGCGCTGGAGGCGCGCGGTCTCGTGGAACAGGCCGCCGAGCGCGGCAAGTACCGGCTCGGCTTCGGGATCGTGCGGCTGGCGGGTGCGGTGACGGGGCGGATCGACATCACCCAGGTGGGCCGCCCGGTGTGCGAGCGGCTGGCCGAGGAGCTCGGCGAGACGGTCAACATCGCCATCCTGGAGGAGCGGTACGCGATCAACCTCTGCCAGGTGCGCGGCCCGGGCGCGGTCACGGCGCACAACTGGGTCGGCCAGCTGACCCCGCTGCACGCCACCTCCAGCGGCAAGGTCCTCCTGGCCCATCTCCCGGCGAAGCGGCGCGTGCAGCTGCTGGCGGAGGCCGGTCTGAAGAAGTACACGCCGAGCACCCTGACGGCCAGGACGAAGCTCGAGAAGAACCTCGTCGAAGCCCTGGACCGCGGGTACGCCATGACGTTCGAGGAGTACGAGATCGGGCTCCACGCCATGGCCGCCCCGATCCGCGACCGCGACGGCGTGGTCATCGCCGCGATCAGCGCATCGGGGCCGAGCTACCGCTTCACCGAGGAGCGCATGCACGAGCTCGCCCCGCTGCTGGTGAAGGGCGCGCGGGAGATCAGCCACCGCATGGGACACCTGGGCTGAGCCGCCCGCCCGGGATTCCGGGCCGCCGGGGCGGCCGACGGCTGCTGCGGGCCGGTCCTACCGCGGCTGTTCGCGCCCGGCGCCCAGGCGGTCCCGCACCCAGTCGTGGAATGCGCCGATGTGGTGTTCGCTCGGCACCAGCACACCGCCCTTGGCGTACATGCGGGAGCTCATCGCGGGCTGGCAGCGCTCGCAGGCGTCGAAGTCCTGCCGGTTGACCCGGTCGAAGAGCTCGACGGAGCGGCTGACGTCCTTGCCGCCCTCCACCACGTCCTTGAGGTAGAGCCAGTCGCACTCGACGATCGTGCGGTCGGCCGCGACCGGGTACATCCGGTGGAAGATCACGTGGTCGGGCACCAGGTTGATGAAGACCTGCGGCCGCACGGTGATCGCGTAGTACTTGCGGTCCTGGTCCGGCGACACGGTGGGAATCCGGTCGAGGCCCTCCGCGCCGTCCACGGTGAACCCCTGGATGCCCTCGCCGAAGGCGGCGCCGTGGCCGACGTAGTACTGCGCCGCGTAGCCGTCGGCGAACTCCGGGAGCACTTCGGTGAGTTCGGGGTGGATCGTGGCGCAGTGGTAGCACTCCATGAAGTTCTCGATGATCAGCTTCCAGTTCGCCTTGACGTCGTAGACGATCCGCCGCCCGACCTCCAGGTCCGCGATGCCGTACCGCTCGATCGACTCCGCGTCGCCGAGCCGCTCGACGGCCGCGCCCACGACCTGCTCCTCGAAGGAGGGCGGGCTGTCCGCGAGGCAGACCCAGACGTACCCGAGCCACTCGCGTACGGGCACGGGCGCCAGCCCGAACTCGGTCCGGCCGATGTCCGGCATCTTCGTGAGGTTGGGGGCGGCGATCAGCTTGCCGTCGAGGTCGTACGTCCAGGCGTGGTACGGGCATTGGAACGCCCGCCTGACCGCGCCGGCCTCCTCGGTGCACAGCTTCGCGCCGCGGTGCCGGCACACGTTGTAGAAGGCGCGGATCGCGTGGTCGCGCGCACGCGTCACCAGGATGCTCTCACGGCCGACGTCCACGGTCCGGAAGGCTCCCGGCCCGGCCAGCTCGGACGAGCGCCCCACACAGAACCACATCGCCTCGAAGATGCGTTCCTGCTCCAGCCGGAAGATGGCCGGGGCGGTGTAGTAGTCGCCGGGGAGGGTGGCGATCAGGCTCTCCGGCAGGCTGGTCGTTGTCACGTGCACTCCTCGCGGAACGTCGTGGTTCGGGGCGTCGGGGGCATCGGGGCGTCGGGCGCGTCAGGGCATCAGGGTGTCGGATCGGGACACGCCGGTGGGTCAGCCGGCCGTCCGGGCCTCGGCGGTGGCCAGCCGGCGCCGCCACCGGGTGAACAGCCGCGGCTGGTCCAGCCCGAGCACCGCGACGGGCCGGCCCGCGCTCCGGTAGACCGCGAGGAAGCTGCGGTCGGCCGCCGCGCCCTCCTCGACCGCGACGCTGTCGGCTTCCGCGGCGTACCCGGCGAACTGGATCCGGATCCCGTACTGGTCCGACCAGAAGTACGGGGGCCGGGGCGCCTCCGGCACACCCTGCGTTCCGCAGAGCAGGGCGGCGACCGCCGCAGCCGGGCGCTCCCGTGCACCGGTCCAGTGCTCGACCCGGCGGTGGGCTCCGACCGCGGGCTCGTACCAGGCCGCGCAGTCCCCGACGGCGACGATGCCGGGGATGTTCGTACGGCCGGCCGCGTCGCACCGTACGCCGTTGTCCAGCTCCAGGGCGGATCCCGCCAGCCAGTCGGTGCACGGGCGGGCGCCCACACCGACGACCACGGTGTCGGCGTCGAGGCGGCGGCCGTCGTCGAGCAGGACGGCCTCCACCCTCCCCGTGCCGGCGAGGGCGCGTACGCCCGCTGCGCACAGCAGGCGTACGCCGTGGTCGGCGTGCAGCCGGGATACGAGGGAGCCCATCTCCGTACCGAGCGGACCGGCCAGCGGTGTGGGCGCCGCCTCCACGACGGTGACGTCGAGGCCGATCCGCCGCGCGGTGGAGGCGACCTCGGCTCCGATGAACCCGGCGCCGACGACGACCAGCCGGCCGCCGCGGGCCAGATCCGCCCGCAGGGCGCGGGCATCGTCCAGGGTGCGCAGGACGTGCACGCCGTCGAGTGCCTCGCTTCCGGGCAGGGTCCGGGCGGCCGCGCCGGTGGCGATCACGATGCCGTGCGCCCGGACCGACCGGCCGTCGGCGAGCCGTACGTGGTGCTCGGCCCGGGACCCGGTGTCGAGGCCGACGGCTCGCGCACCGAGCTCCCAGACGGCCGCGAGGTCCTCGCCCTCCGCTTCGAGGGCGAGTGCGTCCTCGTCGATCTCGCCTGCGAGGTACTCCTTCGACAACGGGGGCCTGTCGTACGGGCGGTGGGTCTCCTCACCGATGACGACGAGACGCCCGTCGTAACCCTGCTCGCGCAGCGAGCGGGCGGCGGACAGGCCGGCCAGCGAGGCGCCGACGACGGCCACGGTCTTCACGCGCGGCCTTCCACCCGGCGGGCGGCCGCGCGGGGCGGCAGGTGCGGCTGGTGCGACTGGTTCTGCGCCGCGTCCGACGGCACGACGTACACCATGCCGTCCTCGACGAGGACCCGGTGCGTGCGGACGGGGCGCTTGGCCGGCGGGCAGTCCACGCCTCCGGTGCGCAGGTCGAACTTCGAGGCGTGCAGGGGGCATTCGACCTCGCACCCCTCCAGCCAGCCGTCGGACAGCGAGGCGTCCTGGTGGGTGCACGTGTCGTCGATGGCGTACACCTCGCCGTCCTCGGTATGGAACACCGCGATCGGGGGATCGAAATCGAGTCGGCAGGCCTCGCCTCGCGGAAGATCGGCGAGTCGGCACGCGGGAATCTTCATGACACCTCGGTGCGTATAGCGAAACGGATTGCGGTGAACGCAACGCCAGTTTGAGGGCGCCCCTATACCTTGTCAAGAAAGGTTTCACGACATCGGGAGGCCCCGTCCCGGGCGCCCCGCCGGCACGCGGGCCGGGCCGCACACCTGACCGGCCCGCCCCGGATGCCCACGCCCCGCCCGGGCCTGCGGACGCCCACGCCCGCACGCCCTCCGGACCCCGGCTTCCGCGCGGTCCGGCGGCCGTGAGAGGGTCGGCCGGGCCTCGGACGGGGTCGCGCGAGGAGGGCAATGTGACCGGCAGCACATCCACCGGACTGGTACTGGTGGCGGACGACGACGCCGCCATCCGCCGCTCGCTGGAGCGCGGGCTGCGGCTGAGCGGCTTCACCGTGCTGCTCGCCGAGGACGGGCCCGCCGCGCTGGGCCTGCTCGCCGGCCAGACCCCGGACGTCCTCGTACTCGACGTCTCGATGCCCGGCCTGACCGGCACGGAGGTCTGCCGCAGCCTGCGCGCCCAGGGCGACGAGACTCCCGTCCTGATGCTGTCGGCCCTCGACGAGGTCGCGGACCGGATCTCCGGGCTGCAGGCCGGGGCCGACGACTACCTCGTCAAGCCCTTCGCCCTGGAGGAGCTCGTGCTGCGCCTGCACGCCCTGCTGCGGCGCCGGCCGACCCAGGCTCCTGCGCAGGACGTGCTGCGCGCCGGCCCGCTGGTGATCGACGAGGCCAGCCGGCAGGTACGCCAGGAGGGAGCCGACCTCCACCTCACCCGGCGCGAGTTCGAGCTCCTGGTCCAGCTGGTGCGCAACGCCGGGATCGTCCTCACGAGGGACCAGCTGCTGGACCGGGTGTGGGGCTACGACTTCGAGGTCCGCAGTGACGCCGTCGACACCTTCGTCAGCTATCTGCGCCGCAAGCTGGAGGAGGGCGGGCGCCCGCGCCTGATCCACACCGTGCGCGGCGTCGGCTTCGTCCTGCGCGTACCCGAAGCCCGGAGCGGGTCGTGAAGCTCGCCGCGCGCATCGCGCTCTCGGTGACCGTGGTGGTGCCCCTGCTGGTGCTCGCCGCGGGCCTGCTGGTGCTCGGGCTGGTCAGCCGCGACCTGCACGAGCAGCAGGACACCCGCCTGCAGGACCGGGCCTCGGCCGTCCTCCCGGACGTCAAGACCATGCTCTCGGCCGACCTGAACGGGCGGCCCAAGGCGGAGCAGAACCAGCACCGCAAGGTCCTCGGCGACGTCCTCGACGCCGGCATCCGGATACGCACGGCGGACGGAACGGTCGTCCTGGAGGGCGGCCCGCAGCCCGCCGACCAGGTACGGCTTCCCGAGCAGACCCCGGGCGGGCCGGTCACCGTCCGGGCCAAGGGACATGCCTGGCGGGTGCTGACGGTCCCGGTGGCCGGGCCGGCGCCCGGCACGTTCTGGCTGTTCACCCCGGCCTCGGCCGCCGACCCGCAGGTCGTCGCCGTGCGCCGCAGGGTCCTGCTGGTCGCACTGCTGGCGGCGCCGGTCTCCGGGCTGCTCGCGTACGGGCTGGCCGGCCGCGCCACCGCCTCCGTACGAAGGCTGAGCCGTCGGGCCGCCGAACTCGACCCGGGGGCGGGCGCGGCCGCCTTCGCCACCGCGCCGGTGAACATCGCCGAGGTGGACGAACTGTCCTCCGCCATCGGCCAGTTGCTGGCCCGGTACGAGGAGCAGGCCGCCCGGACGGCGCAGGCGCTCGACACCGCCCGCTCCTTCTCCTCCGCCGCCTCGCACGAGCTGCGCACACCGCTGATGAGCATGCGCACCGACCTGGACGTCCTCGCCGCCCACCCCGACCTCTCCCCCGCCGAACGGGCGGAGATCCTAAGGGACTTGCAGAGCGACCACGCCCGTCTGCTGGACCTGCTCACGGCCCTGCGGATGCTCGCCCGGGGCGATCTGGTGGAGGTGTCCGCCTTCGCCCCGCTCGACCTCTCCGAGCTGGTGGACACGGTCGTCGGCGAGACGGCCCGCCGCCATCCCACGGCGGAGCTCGACGTGGAACTTCCCGCGGAGCTGAGGGTGTTCGGCTGGGATGCCGGACTGACCATCCTGCTCGCCAACCTGCTCGGCAATGCGGTGGTGCACGGCCACCTGCCGGACGAGCCGTCCAGGATCTCGGTACGGCTGAGCGCGGACGGCGGGTACGCGGTGCTCACCGTGGACGACGCGGGGCCCGGCATCCCGCCCGCCGAGCGGGAAGCCGTCTTCCGGCGGTTCCACCACCGTCCGGGCAGCCCCGGCTCCGGGCTCGGGCTGACGCTCGTCGCCCAGCAGGCGGCGCTGCACCGGGGCACGGTCGCCATCGGGACGCCGCCCCGCGGCACGGGCACCCGCTTCGAGGTGCGCCTGCCCCTGTCGGCCGCGGACGCCCCGACCCTGCGGCTGCCGAAGCGGCGCGACTGGATCTCCCGGGGCGACTGAGCGAGCGGACCCGGCGGGGACCGCGGCCGCCACGGATTCCCGGGGGCTCCTGTGGACTCACAAAGATTCCACAAAGACACCCCCTACCGTCCTGCTCAGTCGGCCGCCCGTGAGCCGGCCCCGTTCGCACTGAAGGAGATCCGACCATGCTCCCGAACCGTAAGACCGCCGTTGCCGCGATCGGCGCCGTCGCGCTGGCCGGCGCGCTGCTCGCCGCCGCCCCCGCGCAGGCCGACACCACCGGCCCCGCCCCCGCCAAGACGGCGAAGACGGCCAAGTCCGCGCCGAAGGGCGACGGAGCCAAGGCGATCTGCAAGCGCCTGCCGAAGACCGAGACCCGCATCAGCGCCGCGATCACCCGGCTCAACGGCGACGTCACCGTGCCCGGCTCCATCGCGCGACTCGAGCAGCGCGCCGCGAACGCCCAGACCGCCGGCCACACCGAGATCCACACCTACCTGAACGATCGCCTGACGTTCCGCAAGAGCCTGCTGCCGACCCTGCAGAAGCGCCAGGACGACCTGAAGGCCGTCAGCACCTGGTGCTCCGCGCAGGAGTCCAAGTGACCGTGCCCCGCCGCGCCGCCGCCGGTCTCGCCACCCTGGTCGCAGCGGCCGCGCTGCTGCTGACCGGCTGCACGCCCGGCGCGAAGGCCCAGCCGCAGGGGACACAGTCCGTGAGCGGCGCCGACGACGCCCAGGCCAAGGACATGCAGCAGAAACTGGACGACGCCGAAAGCGCGGCGGCCCAGGCGGACTCGGACGCCACCCAGAACAACTGATCCACCCCACGCGGCCTGCCCCCGATCCCCGGGGGCAGGCCGCTCCGCGTCGCGCGGGGCACGTCACGGCAGGTCGAGCGCCCCGGCCTGGACGCCCACCGCGTCGGCCAGCCGCCGCACGGTGAGCGCGTCCGGTCCGGCCTCGTCCAGCAACCGTAAGGGATGTCAGGCCCGCTTCCCGTGCAGGAACCGGCGCAAGCGGGCCCACGGCCAGGTGTTGACGACGTCGTCCTTCATCAGCCAGCCGCGCTGCGCCGTGCCCACCCCGTAGCGCAGGTACGGCAGGTGCGTGGTCGCGTGCGCATCCGAGTTCACCGCGAACTTCACCCCGTGGCGCTTCGCCCGCAGGATGTCCTCGTCGCCGAGGTCGAGCCGCTCCGGATGCGCGTTGATCTCCAGGGCGGTACCCGTCCGCGCGCAGGCCTCGAAGACGGCCTCGAAGTCGGCGTCCACACCGGGGCGTCGGCCGATCCGCCGGGTGGTCGGGTGGCCGATGACGGCGACGTGCGGGTTCTCGCAGGCGCGGATGAGGCGCCGGGTCATGGCCTGTCTGCTCTGGCCGAAGTGGGAGTGGACGGACGCCACGCAGAGGTCGAAGTCCGCGAGGAAGGCATCGGGCCAGTCCAGGCCGCCGTCCGGGCCGATGTTGAGTTCCGTGCCGTGCAGCAGCCGCATCCCGTGCACCGTGCGGTCCAGTTCCCGTACCTGCTCGCGCTGCGCCAGGATCTTCTCCTCCGTCATGCGCTGCATGGCGAGGTCCGGCGCGTGGTCGGTGACCGCGTAGTACGCGTAGCCGCGGGCGGCAGCGGCGGCCACCATGTCCTCCAGGGAGGCGAGTCCGTCGGTGAGGTCCGTGTGGGTGTGCAGGTCGCCCCGGATGTCTCCCTCGGCCAGGAGGGCGGGGAGTTCGCCCCGCAGGCCGGCCGCGATCTCCCCGCGGTCCTCCCGCAGCGGCGGCGGGATCCAGGGCAGGCCCAGCCGGGCGTAGACCTCCTCCTCCGTCTTCGAGGCGAGGTTCTCGCCGCTCTCGGCGTCGAAGAGCCCGTACTCGGAGAGCTTGAGCCCGTGCCGCACCGCCAGCGCGCGGGTGCGGATGTTGTGCGCCTTGGACCCGGTGAAGTACTGGAGTCCCGCTCCCCAGGAGGCGGGCGGCAGGACGCGCAGGTCGACCTGGAGGCCTGCGCCGGTGCGGATGGATGTCTTCTTCGCCCCGTGTGCGATGACCTCGGCCGCGTACGGGAGCTCGGCGAGGGCCGTCATGAACGGTGCGGACCGGTCGGCCGCCACCAGGATGTCGATGTCGCCGATCGTTTCGCGCATCCGGCGCAGCGAGCCCGCGTACGTGCACCGCACGCAGCCCGGGATCCGCGACATCTCGTCGACGATCTGCTCGGCGATGTCCATCGCGGCGCCGAGCAGGATGCGGCCGTCGGCGTTCCGGAGTACGGAAATACCGTGGAGGATGTTCTGCTCGGTCTGCTCGCCGAACCCTTTCAGATCGCGCAGCCGCTCCTCCCGGATGGCGTCCTGCAGCTGCTCGACGGACGAGACGCCCAGCTCCTCGTACAGGACGAGGGCCTTGCGGGGCCCGAGCCCGGGGATGGCGGTCAGCTCGCGCACCCCGGCCGGGACGGCGGCCCTGGTCGCCTCGATGTCCGGGACGTGCCCGGTGCTCAGGAACTCCATGATCTTGTCGGCGATCGACTTGCCCACGTGCGGGATCTCCCGCAGGCCCTTGGCGTCGAGCTGCGCGACATCGGCCGGGTGGCCGCCGACGGCGCGGGCGGCCTTCTCGTACGCGCGCGCCTTGAAGGCGTCGCCGCCGCTGATGGCGATCAGGTCGGCGTACTCCCGGAGCAGTGCCTCGACCCGTTCGTTGGCCCTGGCCATACCTCCAGGGTACGGGCCGCAGCGCCGCGCGGATAAGTTGAGGATTGTTCACTTTCCATTGACAGGGCGGGCTCCGGGGCCAAAAGTGTGCCGTCAGCGATGCATCCAACGGCGTGTGCGCACAGCCCTGTTGGCGTCCCGTACGCGCACCCCGCGACCGAAGTGAGTCCGCATGACAGCGTCCGTACCCGAGTTCCCCGCCGATTTCCTCTGGGGCGTCTCCGCCTCTGCCTTCCAGATCGAGGGCTCGCCGACCGCCGACGGCCGGGGCCCCTCCGCCTGGGACGCCTTCACCAGGGAGCCCGGGCGCATCAGAGACGGCTCGCACGCGGACGTGGCCACCGACCACTACCGCCGCTACCGCGAGGACGTGGCCCTGATGGCCGGACTGGGCGTCGGCGCCTACCGGTTCTCGGTGTCCTGGTCGCGGGTCCTGCCGGACGGCCACGGGCAGGTCAACGGCAAGGGGCTGGACTTCTACGACCGGCTGGTCGACGAGCTGTGCGCCTGCGGCATCCGCCCGGTGCCCACCCTGTTCCACTGGGACACCCCGCTCGCCCTCGAGGAGAAGGGCGGCTGGCTCAGCCGCGACACCGCCGAACGGTTCGCGGCGTACGCCTCGGTGGTCGCGCAGCGGCTCGCCGACCGCGTCCCGATGTGGATCACCATCAACGAGCCCGCCGAGGTCACCCTCCTCGGATACGGCCTCGGCGAGCACGCCCCCGGCAAGCGCCTCGTCTTCGACGCCCTGCCGGCGGCCCACCACCAGCTCCTGGCCCACGGGCTGGGCGTACAGGCCCTGCGCGCCGCGGGCGCCCGCGAGATCGGCATCGCCGCCTCGCACAGCCCCGTGTGGACCGCCGGCGACGGCGAGGGCGACCGCGCCGCCGCCGAGCTGTACGACACGCTCACGAACCGCCTCTTCGCCGACCCGATCCTGACCGGCGCGTATCCGGACGAGGGGCTGGCCTCGCTGCTGCCCGGCCCGGTGGCGGAGGACCTGAAGACCATCTCGGCCCCGCTGGACTGGTACGGGATCAACTACTACAACCCGATGCTCGTGGGCGCCCCGCAACCGACCGCCCCCGCAGGCGAGTTCGGCGGCATCGAGATCCCGGCGGACCTCCCCTTCGCCATCCGGCCGATCGAGGGGTGCGAACACACCGACTTCGGCTGGCCGGTGGTCCCGGACGGGCTGCGCGAACTGCTCGTCTCCCTGCGCGAGCGCTACGGCGACCGGCTGCCGCCGCTGTACATCACCGAGAACGGCTGCTCGTACGGTGACGGGCCCGATCCCGCGACGGGGCGGATCGCCGATGCCCGCCGGATCGCGTACCACGAGGGCCATGTGGTCGCCCTGCGCCGGGCGATGGCGCAAGGGGTCGACGTCCGCGGCTACTTCATCTGGTCGATCCTCGACAACTTCGAGTGGGCGGAGGGGTACCGGCAGCGGTTCGGGCTGGTCCACGTCGACTACGACACGCTGGAGCGGACCCCGAAGGAGTCGTACGCCTGGTACCGCGACCTGATCAAGGGCGGCAGATGACCGTCGAACGGACGGCCGCGGAGACCGGCAGCCCGGTCGGCGGGCGGTGGGTCGGTGCGCTGTCCCTCGCCAATCTCGGCGTCTGGGCCGGCTGGTTCGGCCCGCTCCAACTGCTCCTGGCCCGCCAGGCCGAACAGCTCACCCCGCACCACAAGGCGTCCACGCTCGCCCTGGTGACGGGGGTGGGGGCGGCCGTCTCGATGGTGGCGAACCCGGTCTTCGGGGCCCTGTCGGACCGTACGACGGCGTCGGTGGGCCGACGGATCCCCTGGGTGGTGGCGGGAGTCGCGGGCGGGGCGGGCGGGCTGCTCGTCCTCGCGCGCGCTTCGAGCGTCGCCCTTGTGATCGCGGGCTGGTGCCTGGTCCAGCTGGCCCTCAACGCGGCGTTCGCCGCCCTCACCGCCGCCGTGCCCGACCAGGTACCGCCCCGGCAGCGCGGTCTGGTCGGCGGCTGGCTCGGCGTCTCCCAGGTCGGCGGCATCCTGGCCGGCACGGCGCTGGCCACGGTCGCGGGCGGCATCACCGCCGGGTATCTCGCGTGTGCGGCCTTCTCGGTGCTCGCGGCCGTCCCGTACGTGGTGATGCGGCGCGACACGCGCCTCCCGCCCGCCGCCCGGCCCGCCTTCCGGTGGGGGACCTTCGTCACCGGCTTCTGGATCGACCCGCGGCGCCATCCCGACTTCGGCTGGGCCTGGCTGACGCGCTTCCTGATGAATCTTTCGTACTCCGTCAGCACGATGTACCTGCTGTACTACCTCACCGACGCCGTGCACTACGAGGACGACGCGGACACGGGCGTGCTGATCCTGACGGCGCTCAACGCACTCACCCTGCTGGCCACGGTGGTCGTCAGCGGCATCCGGTCGGACCGTACGGGCCGCAGGAAGGTCTACGTCATCGGGTCGGGGCTGGTCATCTCGGCCGCCACCCTGCTGCTCGCCGTCTGGCAGACCTGGACGGGGGCGATCGTCGCCTCGCTCGTCCTCGGGGTCGGCTTCGGCGTCTACACGTCGGTGGACTTCGCCCTGCTGACGGACGTGCTGCCGACGGCGGAGGACCGGGGCCGGGACCTCGGCGTCATCAACATCGCCAATGCGCTGCCCCAAGTGCTGGCTCCGGTGATCGCCGCGCCGGTGGTCACCCACTTCGGCGGGTACACCGCGCTGTACGCGCTCGCGGGCGCTCTGGCGCTGGCGGGGTCGGTGCTGGTCCGCCGCATCCGCGGGGTTCCGTAGCACCCGGCGGTGCCACCGGACGGTTCCGGTGACACCGCGCGCTGGGCGTGTCAGGCGTTGATGCAGGTGTTGCCGCCGGTCGGGTTCAGCACCCCGAGGTAGTTGATGCCGTTGCCGCAGACGTTGATCGGGATGTGGGTCGGAAACTGGATCACGTTGCCCGAGAGGAAGCCCGGCGAGCCGATGGCATAGCCCTCGGCCGTCGCGTCAGCGGAAGCAGCACCGATCCCGCCCAGCGTCGCACCGACGACCAGGCAGGCCGCAACGGCCAGGGTACGGATCTTCATGTGGATCTCCCATCGAATAAGGGTGTTCCGGGCCATCCCATACCAGCACGGCCCGAACCCGGCCGATTCACCCACTCGTGGGCCCTGTCCGCGGCGAGGTGCCGATCGGGAGAATTTTCCGGAAAGGGCAATCTCCCGAGCCCTCTGGCCCGTATGCCCCTGTGGAACCCTCTCCAGGAGGAAAGCTCATGGCGATCTTCACTCATCTCATCCCAGCGAACCACCGTCACGGAAAGAGGGACATGACCTCGGAGCGCGATGACAGCACCGAAATGCGCCGTCACCGTCGCCACCGCCGGAACACCACCCACGGCCACCACGGCCACCACGGCCACCGCTGGTGACCGCCGAGGACGGCTGGGCGGACCCCGCTTCTTGATCCGCTCAGCCGTCAATCGTTGAGGAACGCGTCCATGAGGCGGGTCGCGCGGCATGCACTGCACCGGCTGCTGTCGGTGGCCGATGATCCCGAAGCGGTCGTCGCCGCCGCGCCGCCCGTCGCCCCGCGCGAGGCGTTCCGGCGGTTCTGGCCCTATACCCGCGGCGGCAGGCGCTGGCTCGTCCCGATCCTCCTCTTCAGCATGATCGGCCCGCTGATCGACGCGGCCGAGATCTGGCTCTTCAAGATCGTGGTGGACGAGGTCCTCGTTCCGCGCGATCTGCGCCCCTTCCTGTGGATCGCGCCGGTCTACCTGGGACTCGTCGTGTGCTCCGGCGTTCTGGAGTTCGCCGACGACGTGATGTCCACCTGGGTCGGCGAGCGTTTCCTGCTGGCCCTGCGGGCGGATGTCTACCGGCACGTCCAGGGGCTCTCGCTCGGGTTCTTCGAACGGCGGCGCCTGGGTGACGTGCTGTCACGCATCACCGGCGACGTCGATGCGATCGAGACGTTCCTCCTCTCCGGGGTGGCCGACGCCCTCTACCACGTGATCCGGCTGGGCGTCTTCCTCGGTCTGCTCTTCTACCTGCGCTGGGACCTGACCCTCCTCGCGCTCGTCATCGTGCCGCTCTTCTGGGGCGCGGCCCGGCGCTTCTCCCGGCTGGTCAAGGCCGCGTCGCGGGAGCGGCGGCGGCGCAGCGGCTCGATCAGCGCGATAGCCGAGGAGTCACTCGGCAACATCGCGCTGGTGCAGGCCTACAACCGGCAGGACACGGAGGAGGGCCGGTTCGCACGCGAGAGCATGGGCAGGTTCCGCGCGGCGATGGTCTCGGCCCGTATCCGCTCCGTCTACGGCCCGGTCGTCGAGATGATCGAGCTGACCGGCGCGCTGGCCGTGCTGGGCCTGGGTACGTGGAAGCTGGCGCAGGGGCAGCTCACGCTGGGTGGGCTGCTGGTCTTCCTCGCGCTGCTGGGCAAGCTCTACAGCCCGATCCGCGACCTGTCCCAGCTCACGAACACCTTCTACGCGGCGTCCGCGTCGGCCGAGCGGATCATCGAACTGCTCGACCAGCGCCCCCAGGTCGTCGAGGTGGCAGCCGCCCGTGCCCGGAGGATCGGGCGCGCCCGGGGCAATGTCGAGTTCCGCGGCGTCTCCTTCCGCTATCCGGGCACGTCGCGGTGGGCCCTGCGCGACGTGTCGTTCCGTGTGCAGCCCGGTACGACGCTGGCGCTGGTCGGTGCGAGCGGCGCCGGCAAGTCCACGGTCGGGAAGCTGCAACTGCGCTTCTACGACCCGGACCAGGGAGCGGTCCTCCTCGACGGCACCGACCTCAGGGAGCTGCGGCTGTCCGAACTGCGCGCGAACGTCGCGGTGGTGCTGCAGGAAACGCTCGTCTTCCACGGCACCGTACGGGAGAACATCGCCTACGGCCGGCCCGGCGCGACCGAGGCGGACATCGTCGCGGCGGCCCGCGCGGCCGACGCCGACGCGTTCATCCGGCTGCTCCCCGAGGGCTACGACACCGTCGTGGGCCAGCGGGGCCGGACCCTGTCCGGCGGGCAGGCCCAGCGCCTGGCGATCGCCCGCGCGATGGTCAGGGACGCACCCGTACTGCTCCTGGACGAACCGACCACCGGCCTGGACGCCGAGTCGGGCCGCCGGATCATGGAACCGCTGCGCCGGCTGATGGCCGGGCGGACCACCGTCGTGATCTCGCACAACCTGCTCTCCGTGCGCGACGCGACGTCCACGGTGGTGCTGGAGCGGGGCCGGGTCGTCGAGTGCGGCACCCACGAGGAGCTGCTCGTACACGGCGGTGTCTATGCCCGCCTGCACCGTATGAACGGCGGCGCGCCCGGCCCGGCCCCGGCCGGCTCCCCCCTGAAGGTCCTGTCATGAGCCCTGCCACCACCACCCGTCCCGCGGCCCCGCCCCTCGCGCCCGGCACGGCCCCCGCGCCGGGGTACGAGGTCCTGGCACACCTGGCCCGGACGGGCTGGCTCGACCTCTACGACGCCTGGAGCGAGGAGCGGGACTGCCGGTGCGTCGTGAAGGTCCTGCGCCCCGACCGCCGCGACGAGCCGCGGCTGGGCGACCGGCTCGTCCGTGAGGGCCGCTGGCTCCAGGCCTTCACGCATCCGCACCTGGTCCGCGCGTACGAGACCTTCGAGTCGCCCGAGCCGCTCGTCGTACTCGAAACGCTGACGGGCGAGACGCTGTCCCACCTCATCGGCCGTCTGCCCCGGCGGGCGGCCGCCGAGGACGTGGCCGTGCTGGGCGTGCAACTGTGCTCCGCGCTGCACTACCTGCACGGGCAGGGCCTGCTGCACCTGGACGTCAAACCGTCCAACGTCGTGGTGGAATGCGGTCACGCGAAGGTGCTCGACCTCAGCGTCGCCCGCGCGCCCGGCATCGCCCCCGCAGGTGTCGGCACGTTCAGCTACCTCGCCCCCGAGCAGGCGCGCGGGGGAACCCTGTCGGCCGCGGCCGACGTCTGGGGCGTCGGCGTCACGCTGTACGAAGTCGCCACCGGGGACGTCCCGTTCGACCCCGGCGACACCGGGGCCGGGACGACTGACGGCGAAGCCGCGCCCTGGTACCCGCAACTCGAGGGACCGGCACCGCCCGTCACCACCCGGCGACGCCTCCCCCGCGCCCTGGCGGCGGCCATCGACGCCTGCCTCCGCCCCGATCCGGCGGCCAGGCCCTCGATCCCCGAACTGTCGGCCGCCCTCGACGGGGCGCTGCGCCGGCGGCGCCGCGACACCCCCGTGCCGGAGTGACCGGAACACGCCATGCCCGAACGGGGGCGTCTGGTGGGGGTGATGGTGGCTATGTAATGTCACATCGCATGATGCTTTTACGGCGTGCCGCGTCGATCGCGGTCCTTCTTGCCACCGTCCTTCCCCTGGCCGTCACCGTGCCGGCGCACGCGGACGACACCTCCTCGTGCCGCACCGCCGACTCCGCGCCCATCGACTCCGAGCAGGCACGGCTCGCGGATGCGCGGACCACGGCGCTCGTCGAACGGGCCGGGTTCGGGGACTTCGTACGGCGCTTCCCCGCAGCGCTCTGCGCGGTCCGGAGCCCAGCCGAGGCCGGGCGGCTGCTCGACGGCTGGGGCGAGGCCCTCTGGCAGGCCGCCGTACGCCGCGCCCAGGGCCAACGGCCCGGTGGTGATCTCCCGGCCGGGGACGACCGGCCGCTGTACTGGACGCGGCTGGCCATGACCACCGCGCTCGCCCGCTGGGAACCGGAATTCGCCGTCGACCGTCCCGCGCTGCGCGCCCGCTTCGAGGACGCCTCCCGCGGCCTCACGGACAACGCCTTCCGGACCGCGCCGGGCGTGCGGCGCGTCTTCATCAGCGGCTTCGACCCCTTCGGACTGGACGCCGAGCTCCGCCGCGCCAACCCCTCCGGTTCCGCCGCCCTCCAGCTCAACGGCCGCCGCGTCACCCTCGCCGACGGCAGCCGCGCCGAGATCCGCGCCGTCGTCCTGCCCGTGCGGTACGCCGACTTCGACGCCGGCATCGTGGAGCGCGCCTTCGCCCCGCGCCTGGCCGGCGGACCCGGCGCGGCGGACGTCATCACCACCGTCAGTCAGGGCTACCCC
Source organism: Streptomyces sp. NPDC050448 (assembly GCF_040655295.1). Lineage (NCBI taxonomy): Bacteria > Bacillati > Actinomycetota > Actinomycetes > Kitasatosporales > Streptomycetaceae > Streptomyces > Streptomyces sp. NPDC050448. The sequence goes on from NZ_JBFAJR010000007.1 coordinate 89,909, forward strand.
GGCATCTTCACCCTGGAGGCCTGGGCGGGCCGGTCCCGGTCGGCGGATCCGTACCCCGACAACACCGGCTCCCTCTCCGGAGGGACCCGCGAGCACCCGGTGACCGCTCCCGGCCTCGCCCCGGGCGCGGAGTTCATCCGGACCACGCTCCCCGCCGACGCGGTCACGAGCGCCGTGCGGACGCCGTACCCGGTGCTCCTCAACACCGCCGTCACCGAGATCCCTGCGGGCGCCGCCGCGCCCGTGGACCGCGCCGACGGCCCGACGCCGGGTTCCCGGGCGGTGGCGGGCGGCGGAGGCGGCTACCTGTCCAACGAGGTGGCCTACCGCTCCAACCGGCTCCGCGGCGACCTGGCCCCGCAGCTGCCCGGCGGCCACCTGCACACCCCGGTCCTCACCGGCCTGCCGGCGGACCCGGACCTGCTGACCGGCCCCGAGTTCGAGCGCACCGAGACCGCGATCACCACGGAGGTCCGCGCCATCCTCGAACACACCGCCGCCCGCCCGTGACCCCCGCCGCCGCGGTCGGACGTCCGGAGGTCCTGGCCACAGGGATCCGAGTTCGTCGCTCGCCGAGTTTGTACGAGACGGCCTGGCCGGGCCTGCCCAGGTAGCGGACGACCTCGCTGTCCAGGTAGGCGGTGGGCCGGCTCGAGTAGCGGCCGAGGAACTCCCGCGCCAGCGCGGGCGTTACAGGGCCGCGGCGCCGCCACCCGCAGCCCCGGACGCCGGTGGCGGGCGGGCGTCACAGCCCGCCCGGGCGCGCGGGGCAGGCGCTCGACGAGGTGTCGGACCCCCCTGACACCCTTGGGCACATGACTGAAGGCGGGCAGGAGAGGACGGACCCGGTGGCGGGCTGGCGGCGGTTCGAGCGTCTGCAGGGCGATGGGTCCGAGTACCGGGAGATTCGCCGGAACGGGATCCGCTGTTTCCTCCGGTGGGGTGCCGTAGGCACCGGCGGCAAGGCGAGCACGTCGACTCTGCTTGATGCGGAGCACGCGGGACGCCATGCCTCCCGCAAGATCAACGAGTGGCTCCGGAAGGGGTTCGCCGAGGTCGACCGGCCGCCGTTCGACGCGGCCGAACTCGATCGGCAGACGCCGGTCCTCGCCGTGATCAAGGCAAGTACCGGGCCCCACGCCCCGCAACCCGCGTACCTGCCGGTGGACGGCTTCGACGAGGTGTACCACCACGCCCACGCGCCGGACCATCCGATGGGATTTCACGAGTACTTCGTCCTGCGGGACGAGGGACGCAGCGCGGTGCGGTTCGCCGTACGGGCACAGTGCCACGACCCCGCAGGCGTGCACGCCTTCCTGAGCTTCCTCGACACCCGGCGCGATCTGGCCTTCGACGGCCGGTCCCACCACAAGGTGCCCTTGCCGGAGCCGGTAGGACCGTTCACTCACGCGCTGTTCTGCGCCCCGGCTCTGGGGCAGGCGTGCGTGGCGTATCCGGCGATCGCGGCTCGCGTCGCAACGGCCTTCCCGGTCTTCGACTGCGAGATCGGCGATGCCGACTCCGAGGCGCTCGTCGATGCGCGCATCCGCGGCCACGGTTCGCTGCCGTACGGCGACTGGGCCCGTCGGCCACACCCGGCCGCCGACGTCAGGTTCGACATCCAGCCTTCGTTCCACCGGCGGACGCAGACCTTCAAGGTCTACGGATCCGCCGGCCTCGAACGGCTCATGGAACTGCTACCGGCCGCGACACCGCAGAGTTGGCTGGAGGTCCGCTCCTTCCGGGGTGAGACCAGGCGGTTCACACCCGACACCGCCGTATCCCCCGCCGAAGCCGTCTCCTTCCTCCTCTAGAACGGACCGGCCCTCGTCCCGACGTGCGCCCGGCGCTGCTCGTGCGCAGGATGGATGAGCGGGACCGATGTGTCATCGAGACCTGGGTCCCACACTCGAGAGAGAGGCGGCGCAATGAGCAGCACGCCGAGCAGTACCAGCAGTGCCTGGGCATCGGGCGGCACGACGTTCGCAGGCGTCGTGATGATCGTCACCGGCGTCTTCGGCATCATCGAAGGCATCGTCGCCATCGCCAACGACCAGGTGTACCAGCACATCGGCAACTACACCTTCAAGTTCGACCTCACGACCTGGGGCTGGATCCATCTCATCGTCGGCATCCTCGTGGTCGGCGCCGGCGCGGCGATCCTCAAGGGCTTGGAGGCCGGCCGGATCGCCGGTATCGCCCTGACCAGCCTGTACGTGATCTTGCACTTCATGTGGCTGCCGTACCAGCCGCTCTGGTCGATCATCGCCATCGGCATCGGCGTGTTCGTCATCTGGGCCCTGTGCACCGACGTCCCACGGACGAGGACGCCCTGACGGCGTATCGGCGGCAGCCGAACCCGGGCTCTGCGACACGGCGGTGGCCTGTCGATACGACTGGAGGCGACCACCGGGGCGCAGAGCCGCGGAATCCACCGCACCGGCCACGGGTTCGACGACTCCGGGCTCCGTCTCGACGACGCCGACTGCACGTGGTGGACCCTGGCCCGCATGGGCCAGGGTCGCTTCGTGCCCTCAAGGACGGCGGACGAGAACCGGGGACCCGCCCGCCGTGCACCGCGCGCTGCACCGCGCCGGCCTCACGGCCGAGGACGTCCCCGCTCCCTGGGACCGGCCGCGCCCTCACTCCAATGGCCCAGCGGGCGGTGAACTCCTGCGGGCCGGCCGTGGCGAAGCCGGTGTCGCCGAGCCCTGCGTCCCTGCCCCGGGCGACGGCTTCCGCGCGGCGTCCCGTCTGTGGCAACGGTCCGTACGACGGCGTGCAGGACGTCCTCCGATCCCGCACCCTTGACCACGTACCCACGGGCGGCGAGGCGGCGCCGCCGCGACCGGCGGTCACCATGGAGCACTGCGATCGGACGATTGCGCAGGCCGGGGAGAGGGCCCACTCCTCGTGCGGCCGGGCCACCGGGACCTGCAGGGTGGTCCACAGGAGAGGTGAGAGCAGTGAAGAGTCCGACTCCGGCCCAGTTCCGGGCCGTCCACGGAGACATGGGGCGGTGGCAGGCCGTCGACTTCGAGGTATACGAGCACCTCGTCGAGAACCAGTACATCGTGGGCCCGAAGCCCCCGACGGAACCCGCCGACCGGAACACGGCCCGCCAGGACCCCAACCCGCCGACCGGGTCCAGGCCGGCAGGCTAGGCACGGCCGTGCTCCATGCCCGCCGCGCGGGCCGCGGCGCGGTCAGGCCGCCGGCTGGCCGGCGCGCTTCGCCTCGCGGCGCCGCAGCGCGTCCTCGTCCGTGTCCGCGTCGTAGGTCACCGGCTTCGGCAGCAGGACGGACAGGGCCGCCACCGCCGCCGCGCACATGAGGCCGCCGCTCAAGAACGCCGGCCGGGTGCCCGTCCAGCCCGCCACGCTGCCCGCGCGGACCTGGCCCAGCTGCGGGCCCACGCTGTACGACGGCACCTCGATGCCCGCCGGCCGCCCGCGCAGCTCCTCCGGGATGGTCTGGTTCCGGGACCGGTCACGGCGTGCCGACGCCCAGGTGCTGCCACAGGAAGGTGTACGCGAGCGCGTGGTTGGCGGCGGCCTGTTCGTTGTCGCTGGCTCCGCCGTGGCCGCCGCCGGTGTTCTCGTGGAAGAGCACCCGGTGGCCCAGTTCCCGCAGCCGGGCGGCCGTCTTGCGGGCGTGGCCGGGGTGGACGCGGTCGTCGCGGGTGGAGGTCATCAGGAGCAGCGGCGGGTACGGCCGGTCCGCGGACAGGTTGTGGTACGGGGAGAGGGCCTCGAGGTGGGGCCGGTCGGCTTCGCTGTCGGGGTCCCCGTACTCGGCGACCCAGGAGGCCCCGGCGAGCAGGCGGTGGTAGCGGAGCATGTCCAGGAGGGGCACCTTGGCCACGACCGCGCCGAAGAGCTCCGGGTACCCGACGAGCATGGCGCCCATGAGCAGGCCGCCGTTGCTGGCGCCGGTGATGCCGAGCCGGTCGGGGGTGGTGATGCCCCGGGCGGTGAGGTCGGCGGCGACGGCCGCGAAGTCCTCGAAGGCCCGTACCCGGTTCGCGCCGAGGGCGGCCCGGTGCCAGGCGGGGCCGTATTCGGCGCCGCCGCGGATGTTGGCGACCGCGTACGTACCACCGCGGGCGAGCCAGGCGCGGCCGGTCAGCGGGCTGTAGTACGGGGTCTGCTGGTCCCGGAAGCCGCCGTACCCGTAGAGGAGCGCGGGCCCCGGCCGGTCCTGGCCGGCGGGGCCGACGACGAAGTACGGGACCTGTGTGCCGTCCGCGGAGGTCGCGAAGAACTGCCGGACCGACAGGCCGCGGGCGTCGAAGCGGGCGGGGGCCTGCTTGAGCGGCCCGGAATCGGCGCCGATGTGGCCGTACGTCAGGGTGGAGGGCTGCAGGAAGCCGTCGACGTTGAGGAAGTACTCGTCGCTGACGTCCGGGTCGGTGTCGGTGACGGTCGCCGAGGACAGCGGCGGCACGTCCGCCAGCGGCCGGCGGCTCCAGCCGTCCGGGCCGGGGGTGAGGACCTGGATGCGGGTCGAGACGTCGGCCAGCGTCTCCAGGATCAGGTGGTGGCGGGTCCAGCTGTGCCCGGCCAGCGCGGTGCGCTCGTCCGGCGCGAACAGCACGTGCGCGGTGCGGTCCCCGGCGAGGAACGCGTCGAATTCGAAGGCGAGGAGCGAGCCGGCCGGATGTCCGAGCCACGGGGTCTTCGGGGTGACGATCAGCCACTGTCGGTACGCGTACTTCCCGGCGTCGTCCGGCACCTCGATCCTGACGAGCCGGTCGCCGTCGGCGAGCAGGTGGAGCTCGTCGTGGAAGAAGTCGGTGGAGCGGCAGACGAAGTCGCGCTCGTATCCGGGGGTGGCGTCGTGCCAGCCGGCGGCGGACACGTCCCCGGCCTCGGCCTCGAAGACGACCTCGGCGTCCTCCGCGGCGGTGCCCCTGCGCCAGCGCCGGACGGTACGGGGATAGCCGGACGCGGTCAGCGAGCCCGGTCCGAAGTCGGTGCCGAGGAAGACGGTGTCCTCGTCGATCCAGCCGATCCGGGTCTTCGCCTCCGCGACCTCGAAGCCGCCGTCGACGAAGGCCCGGTCCCCGAGATCGAACTCGCGGACCACGACGGCGTCGGAGCCGTCCCGGGACAGCTGGACCAGTGCCCGCCGGTAGTCCGGGTACCGCACCCGGGCGCCGGCCCACACCCACTCCTCGCCCTCCTGCGCCGCGAGGGCGTCGATGTCGAGGAGCACCTCCCAGGCGGGGTCGTCCTTGCGGTACTGCTCCAGCGTCGTACGCCGCCACACGCCCTTCGGGCGGTCGGCGTCCCGCCAGAAGTTGTAGAGGTGCGCCGCGCGGCGGACGGTGTACGGGATCCGGTCGGCGTCGTCGAGGACCTCGCGCAGCTCGGCGCGCAGCGCCTCGAATCCGGGGTCGCCGGTGAGCGCGGTGGCGGTCTCCGCGTTCCGCTCCCCCACCCAGGCCAGCGCGGCCTCGCCCTCTACGTCTTCAAGCCACAGGAAACGATCTTCAGCAGTCACCCCACGATTGTGCAGCCCCGCGGGGCCGGCCGGAGCCGCGTCCGGCGAGCCGGGGGCGCCGGGCCCGGGTCCCGGCCCGCCCGGTCACGCCGACAAGGGCCGGTCGTGGGCACCGACGGGGGCGGGCAGGGCCGTCGAGCCGGTGAGGTAGCGGTCCACGGCGGCGGCCGCCGCGCGGCCCTCCGCGATGGCCCACACCACCAGGGACTGGCCGCGCCCGGCGTCGCCTGCCACGAAGACCCCGTCGGGCCTGCGGCGGGACGGCCGCTCCGGCGGCTTGCCCCAGGCCGGCGCCGCGCCCGGTGCCGGCGCCTCGGCCCACGGCGGCACCCTGACGGGCGGCGCCGCGTCGCCCGGCGCCGCCTCGCCCGGCGCCCGGGCTCCCGACGGGGGTACGTCCGAGGGCGGCAGCGGCGGCTCGCCGAGGGCCGCGAAGTCCGCGTCCCGTGCGAAGTTGCCCCGGCCGTCCCGGGTGAGCCCGAGCTGCTCGCCGAGCCCGCAGGCCCGCTCGGGACCCGAGAAGCCGAGCGCCAGCAGGACCAGCCCGGCCTCGATCACCCGCTCGGTGCCCGGCATCGGCTGCCTCTGCGCGGGCTCCACCGCGGTCAGGTGCAGGGCCCGTACGCGGCCCTCCGCATCCCCCTCGAAGTGCAGGGTCGCGCTGGAGAAGACCCGGGGATCGGTGCCGTGGCGTCCGCGTGCCTCCTCGTGGGCGTGGGAGATCCGGTACACCTGCGGGTGCACCAGAGGCCAGGGCTCGGTGTCCGGCCGGCCGGGACCGGGCTCAGGGCGGATGTCGAGCTGGACCACCGACAGCGCTCCCTGCCGCAGGGCGGTGCCCAGGCAGTCCGAGCCGGTGTCCCCACCGCCGACGATCACCACGTGCCGGCCATCGGCCGTGATCCCGGGCGCCGCCCGGTCGCCCTCGCCGACCCGGTTGGCGCAGGTCAGGTAGTCCATGGCCTGGTGGATGCCGCGCAGCCCGCGGCCCGGCGCGGCCAGCTCCCGGCGCTCGGAGGCCCCGACGGCGACGACGACCGCGTCATGGCGCCGTCGCAGTTCGGCCGCGTCCATCCGGCCGCCGATGTCCGCGTCCGTACGGAAGACCGTGCCTTCGGCCTGCATCTGGGCGATCCGCCGGTCCAGGTGCGTCTTCTCCATCTTGAACGCGGGGATGCCGTAGCGGAGCAGCCCGCCTATGCGGTCGGCCCGCTCGTAGACGACGACGGTGTGGCCGGCCCGGGTCAGCTGCTGGGCCGTGGCGAGCCCTGCCGGGCCGGAGCCGATGACGGCGACGGTCTGCCCGCTGAGCCGGCCGGGCGGCGCCGGCGGGGTGTACCCGAGTTCCCAGGCCTGGTCGGCGATGGTCTGCTCGACGTTCTTGATGGTCACCGGATCGGCGTTGATCGCCAGCACGCAGGCGTCCTCGCAGGGGGCCGGACAGAGCCGGCCGGTGAACTCCGGGAAGTTGTTGGTGGCGTGCAGCCGCTCGGACGCGGCCCGCCAGTCGCCGTGCGCGGCGTACGCGTTCCACTCGGGGATGAGGTTGCCGAGCGGGCAGCCGCCGTGGCAGAAGGGGACGCCGCAGTCCATGCACCGGTTCGCCTGCTCGGACACCAGGGGCAGCAGCGTCTGCCCGGCGTGCACCTCGCGCCAGTCGCCGAGTCGCTGGTCCGCGGGGCGGGACGGGACGGGGTTCCGGGGGGTCCTGAGGAAGCCGTACGGGTCGGTCATGCTCCGCCTCCCTGGTCACAGGCGGATACGGCGGTCAGACCAGGCTACGCCGCGTTCGCCTCGGCTTCCCGGCGGCCGGTCGGTGGTCCTGCCGCAGCGGTCCTCAGGACAGGAATGCCGTGGTGGCGGCCAGGAACCGCCCGGCGTCGTCGAGCCACGGGGCATGGCCGGCCCCGGGCTGGACGACGAGACGGGCGTGCGGGAAAAGCCCGGCGTACTCGGCCGCGGCGGACTGCGGTACCGACACGTCGTACTCTCCCGCGAGCACGAGTACGGGGGCCTCGAACCCGGCGAGTGCCGTGCGGGTGGCGTCCGGGTCGAAGGCGCCCTCACCGGCGTAGCCGGCCGCGGCCTCGCCGTTCTTCTGCACGTCGTCGGCGGCCTCGAAGGCGCGGGCCGCGTCGTCCCAGCGCCCGTGGAGGAACGGGGCGATCACCTGCCGGCTGTCCGCGGTCGCCCGGCCGGCGACGACGGCCTCCAGGGCTGCGTACGCCGCCGGGTACCAGGGTTCGTCCCGGCGCAGCCGCGCGGTGTCGAGCCGGGTCTCGCCCGTGATCGTGATGCCGACCCCCATGACGCTCGGAGTGAGCAGGACGAGCTTGCCGAGGCGCTCCGGGTGGCGGCCGGCGTACAGGGCCGCCAGGTTCGCGCCGGCCGAGTGCGCGAGCAGGTCCATCCGGTCGAGGCCGAGGTGCTCGCGCAGGGCCTCCACGTCCTCGACCTGCCGGTCGCAGCGGTAGGACGAGGGGTCGGCGGGTACCTCCGACCGGCCGGTGCCCCGGAGATCCAGCATGATCAGCTGCCGGTGCGCGCAGAGCCCGCCGAGCTCGCCGAGGTACGCGGAGTCCCGCATCGGCCCTCCGGGGAGGCAGACGAGCGGCGGCCCGTCCCCACCGAGGACGCGGTAGGCGAGCGTGGTCCCGTCAGGGACGGTGAAGGAAGGCATGCCCCGGACCTTGCCAGTGGCTCCCACCTGGGGCAACCGTATTTCCCGGCGACGGCCGACCGTTCGGGCGGCGGGCGGAGCCCGGCGCTGCGCGGCTCACGGCGGCAGCCCGCCTTCCCCGTCGGCCGCCGCCCCGCGCCCCGCGGTCCGGCCGTACCCGGCTGCGCTCTGGTGCGCAGCCTGCCGGGGGGAGGCCGAACCCCGGTGCGCGCCGGGTCAGAGCCCCGCGCGGGTCCGAGCGACCAGGGTGCGCGACGGCGACTTCGCCAGCCGCGACGACCTGATCGACGAGCTGGAGGCACCAGGGCGTGTATCGAAAGTGTCGACGGGCCGGGCGAGGTGATGTCCAGGTCCGGCCCGTCTGTTTGCAGCTAGGGGGTGTCCGGCCCTGATCCGCCGGACACCCCCTAGAGGTCGAGCTGGTGCTGGTGCGTCGTGTGCGTGGGCGTGTAGCCCAGATCGTCGTTGATGTGTCTCATGTGCCTGTTGCTGTCGGCGGTGTCGGTCAGGAGGCCACCGAGGCCCGGATAGTGCCCATGGGCCTGTCGGATCGACTCGGCCTTCATCCATCGGCCAAGGCCGTGTCCACGGTGCTCGGGCAGCACGCCGGTGCCGTAGTGCTGACCATCACCTGTGCCGTTGCCGGGAATGACGAGTTCTGTGAATCCGGCGATCGAGCCGTTGGAGGTGTCGATGGCGACGACGGTGCGCAGCTGATCGCCGCGCCGTTCGACGGCCTTCGCCGCGGCCCGGACCCGGTCCACGTCCCAGGTCACGGTGCCGTAGTCGGTGTCTTCCATGGGCATGTCGTCCATGGCGCGACGTGCGGCGGCAAACGTTTGGGCGAGGTCGTCGGGGACGGCTCCCTGCCATGCCGCCAGCCGGTAGCCGGGATGCGAATGCTCGATGATCCCGGCGAGGGCGGTGGTGTCCACATCGGCCAGTGGCAAGCGGGAGAACCTCAGGGTGAGGACCTTGCGAAAGCCGCGCGCCACAAGGAACTGGTCGCCGGGCGCTCCGGCCTCGGCCTGCGCAATGACGCAGCGGCGGGCGTTGTCCCGGGCGGCGGCCACGGCGGCGTCGAGGAGCTGCGAGCCGACGTGATGGCGTCGCTCCGCCGGATGGACCTGGAGGGTCAGTTCGGCCAGGTGATCCTGTCCGGGACTGTTGAACAGGCGCAGAAAGGCGGTTCCGATGGGGATGGAATCGGCGTCGGACGCCAGCCATGCAAGGCGCCGGCTGTTCGGGCCGTGAGCGGGGTCGGTCAGTGGGGTGATGCGAGACGACAAGGTGTCTCCGTCGTGAGGAAGTGGCAAAGGTCAGTACGCGGACTCAACTGCTGGGCACTCCTGCGCATGTGCTCCACACCTCCTCGTCGACAGCGCCGGTCCGGAACATCCGGGACGGCTGGGAGAGGCTAGCCGACCCATTTGGTCCTCGGCAAACGTGCCATCGATCAGCTGCCGTCTGGTCCAGGTCGGAGGTCGACCTGGCTACTTGCCCCCGCGCAACAGCGGTGCCGGCCGGGCCCACTGCGCGTCCGTCAGATCTCCGCGCGCCACAAGCGAGATCATCCCCCTGCAAGATCTACTCTCGGTACACGCCCTGGTTCTCCGGCACTCCGGCGGGCGACGCAACGTCGAGGGCGGCAGTCAAGTAGCGCTGCACGACGTCCAGTTCGGCGGGCGTGAAGTCCTCGGCCACATCGACCAGGCCGCTGATGAGCGGGCCAAAGAAGGACCAGCCGAGCTCGACCGCCTTCGGCTCCACCACCAACAGCACCCGGCGCCGGTCGTGTTCGTCGCGGATGCGGCGCACCAGGCCCGGCCGTTCCAGCCGGTCGAGCAAGGCGGTGGTGCCCGCCGAGTTGAGATTCAAGGCCTCACCGAGCCGCCCCGGGGTGACGGCGTCCCCCGCCCGGTCGGCGTCGAGCAGCCGGATCAGGGCGCGCAGGTCGGTCGGGTGCAGGCCGTTGCGCGCGGCGAACTCGGAGCCGCGCAGGTGGAATTCCACCGTGACCGCACGCAGGAGGTGGACCAGTCGCATGGCGGGGGTGTCGTCATCGCTCACTCGGCTAGTATCTCGCCGAGCGAGACAATTGGTCAACGAGACGATGCCCAGGGGGGCCACCGTGTCCGCATCCCGTCAATTCTTCGCCGCCTACGATGCGCTGCTCGCCCGCTGGCCGGACGGCACCGCCGAGATCGACGTCCCGACCCCGTACGGCACCACCCGCGTCCACGCGTACGGGCCCGCCGAGGCCCCTCCGCTTCTCCTCCTGCACGGCGGCGGCTCCACCGGCGCCGTCTGGTTCGCCAACGCCGCAGCGCTCGGTGCGCACCACCGGGTGCTGGCCGTCGACATCCTCGGCGACGCCGGCCGGAGCGTGCGCGCGGGCCGCCCCCTGCGCAGCACCGCCGACCTGATGGCCTGGCTGGACGCGCTGCTCGACGGCCTCGGCGCCCGGCGCGTCAGCCTGCTGGGGCACTCGTACGGCGCCTGGATCGCTCTGACATACGCCCTGCGAGCGGCGCAGCGGGTCGACCGGCTGGTCCTCCTCGACCCGACGCAGTGCTTCGCCGGCTACCGCCCCGGTTTCCTGCTGCGCTCACTGCCCGTGCTGGTGCGCCCGACAGCGGCCCGCGTGCACGGCCATCTCGACCGCGAGACGGCAGGCACGGACACCGACCCGGACTGGAAGCGGCTCTTCGTCCTGGCGGCCACGGATGTCACGCACCGCCGGCCGGTCGTCGGCCGCCGCCCGGACCCGAGGACGCTGAGCGCCCCGCTGCTGGTGCTCCTGGCCGGCCGCAGCGGCGCCCATGATCCGCGGAAAGTGGCGGCCCGCGCCCGCAAGGCCGTACCGCACGCCCGGATCGAGACGCTCCCGCACCTCACCCACCACGCGCTGCCCACCGCGGCGCCGGCGCAGACGAACCGCCTGGTCGCGGAGTTCCTCATGGCCGCCGACCGGACGTGAACAGGCCCCGTACGGGAGACGGACGGGGCCGCGCACTCGGGAAGGTCAGTCCAGGTCGAGGTGGTAGGCCCCGGCCGCGGCGTCGGCGAACAGCGTGAAATGGACCCGCGGGCCCGGCTCGCCGTCCCGGTCGCCCTCACCGTCCCCCTCGCCGTCGAGGTCCACCTCGACCGGCTCGGCGTCCACGAGGACGTACTCCCCGTAGCCCTCGAAGTCCCCGGGGCCGTCCGCGACACCGATGTGGATCGGCGTCTCGTCGGGCAGCGCCGCCAGCACCTCGCGGAGCCGGCCGGCGGTCCACACCTGCGGATTGTGATCGAACATGTCAGCCATGCGGCGACATTAGAGCGCGGAGGGTGCACCGCGGGCACGGCGCGCCGGAGGGTTCCCCGCATCCGCGACGACCGTCACCCGGAGTGCGTCCAGAGGCCGTCCAGGTGTGCGTGGAGGACGTCCTGCGCCTGGTGCGGGGTGAGGTGGCCGATGAGGACGTGCGTGGTGAGGCCGTCCGCGAGGGCGAGGAGGGCACGGGCCTCGCGTTGCGGATCGAGGGCCCCGCTGCGGCCGGCATCGTCCGCCGCCTCCGCCATGAGCTGCGTGAACGACTCCTGCAGGGACGCGTAGTTCACCTTGAGCATCCCGGCGAGCGGTGCGCTGACCGCCGCTTGCGCGACGAAGGCCAGCCAGACCCTCGCCTCGGCCCGGTGCTCCTCGCGCAGCAGCGAGATCTCGGTGGCCGCGTGCCCGAGGGCGGTGGCGGCCGACTGGGCCGGACTCCTGACGAGCCGGGCACGCACCCGCTCGCCGATGCGCTCGCCGACGTACCCGAGGGCGAAGACGAGCATCTCGTCCTTCGTGCGGAAGCACCGTTGCACGGCGCCCATCGACACCTGGGCGCGGGCGGCGACGTCGCGCAGGGTCACGCCTTCGAGCCCGCTCTCGTCGGCGAGGCGGCAGACGGCCTCGGCGATGAGGCGGCGTCGGCCCTCGTGATCGACCTGCCTGGGCATACCCGGTCTCCTCCCGCCCGCTGCGCAGCCTGGTGCGCCGTGTGCCTGTCACGCACCGCCGAGTTTATTCGATGCGGCCGCATCGGTTCCCGGGTTAATGTTCCGATGCAAGTGCATCGGAACGTGGAGGGGAGAGGGTTCACACCATGCTGGATCCCTTGTGGAAGATGACGGCCGCCGCGCAGGCGGAGGCCGTGCGCCGCGCGAACGTGTCGGCAGTGGAACTGATCGACAGCCACCTGGAGCGCATCGCCGAGGTCAACCCGCAGGTGAACGCTGTCACTCAGCTCCTGGCGGAGCGCGCCCGCGCGGCCGCGGCTCACACCGATCGGCTGCGGGCCGCGGGCGCGGCACTGGGGCCGCTCGCGGGCGTGCCGTTCACGGTGAAGGAGACCACCGCCGTCGAGGGCGTCCCGACCACCTTCGGCACCCCGCGCTTCCGTGATCTGGTGGCCCCGGCCGACGCGCTCCCGGTGGCCCGGCTGCGCGCGGCGGGGGCCATTCCGATCGGGCACGCGAACATGCCGACGCTGGTCCTGGCCGGGATGCACACGCGCAGCGAGCTGTTCGGCGACACGGTCAACCCGTGGGACCGCAGCCGGACCCCGGGCGGCAGCAGCGGGGGCGATGCGGTGGCCGTCGCCACGGGCATGGCGGCTCTCGGGCTCGGCAACGACTCGGGCGGATCGGCGCGCGTCCCGGCCCAGTTCTGCGGGGTGGCGGGGCTGAAGCCGTCCACGGGCCGCTTCCCGGCGGACCAGCGCGTGCTCGGCCCGGACGACCCCGGCCCGGCGTCCCAGATGCTCGTCACCGAAGGGCCGATGGCGCGGTCGGTGGGCGACCTGCGGCTGGCGTACGAGGTGCTGGCCGGCACCGATCCGCGCGACCCGCGGGCCGTGCCGGTGCCCCTCTACGGGGAACCGCTGCCCGGGCCGGTGAAGGTCGCCGTGGTGGCGGACCCCGGCGGGCAGGGCGTCCACCCCGCGGTGCGCGCGGCCGTGGAGGCCGCGGCCGGCGCGCTGCGCGATGCCGGCTACGACGTACGCGAGGTGGCGGACGTACCGCGCATGGCCGAGGCCCTCGACGCCTACGGCCGGATCGCCGTGACCGAGTTCGCCCCGAGCTGGCCGGTGGTGCGCACGCTGCTCGGTGAGGGCGGGGACCGGTACATCGCGATGATGATGGAGCAGACCCCGCCCGCGAGCGCGGACGAGCTGATGCGGCTGATGGGCACCTGGCAGGGCGTCCGCCGCTCATGGGCCGAGTTCCTGCACGAGTACCCGCTGCTGCTCGGCCCGACGTTCACCGAGCCGCCGGTCGAGCCGGGGCTGGAGTCGCGCGACCGGGCGGGCTGGGACCGGGTCGGGGCGGGCCTGCGCCTGTGCTCGGTGACCAGCTTCGTGGGCGTGCCCGCCGTGGCCGTGCCGACGGGGGTGTCCGACGGGCTCCCGTACGGGGTCCAGATCATCGGGCGGGCGTTCCGCGAGGACCTGTGCCTGGACGCAGCCCAGGCGGTAGAGGACCGGCTCGGGGTCCTCACACCCGTGGACCCGCGCAGGTAGGCCGTCACTTTTGGATCTCGCCGGTCAAGCCCGCGCCGTCCGGTGCCGTGCATCGCAAGGCGGAGAGGCTCCCGACTACTGGACGTACTCGGGTGCCTCGACAACTGGGGGCACCTCCCGGCGGTAGCCGGAGGAGCGAGATCCGAAAGAGACGGCCCGGCGCGGGCTGGAGGCGTCACAGGCCTCCGGTGTGGAGCAGCCGGTTCGGGGTGTCCGCCGGGACCCCGGTCAGGACGTCTCGTACGGCCTGTCCGGTGAGCCAGGAGCGGACCTGGGCGGGCGTCGCACCCGGATGCGCGGAGAGATAGAGGGCGGCGACGCCGGTGACGTGCGGGGCGGCCCACGAGGTGGCGGCGGAGTCGCTGGTCGCGGTGGCGCCGCCTGCGACTGCGGAGGTGATCTTCTCGGCGGGGGCGTAGAGGTCCACGCAGCTGCCGTGACCGGAACCGAATGCGTCCGTGTCGGTCCAGTGGCGGTCGGCGGCGGTCGCGGCGGCGACCACGATGGCGCCGTGGGCGCCGGCCGGGGAATGGCCGCAGGCGTCGTCGTTGAAATTGCCTGCGGCGACGACCGTGGTGATCCCCGACTCGACCATGTGCCCGACCGCGGTGTCGAGGGCCGTGGAGCGGTTCTTGAGGTTGAGTGACATGTTCACCACGGCCGGGCGCTGGGCGTGGGCGGTCACCCACTCCACGGCCTTGACAACGGAGTCCTCCGGCGCCGTCCCCGGGGAGACGTCCTTGGCGTGGGGGCCGCTGCCCTCCTCGCAGGCGATTCCCTGGACGCGCACGATGCCCGCCTTCGGGGCGACGCCGTAGGTGCTACCGCCGATGATGCCCGCGACGAAGGTGCCGTGGCCCAGTCCTTCGCTGTCGGAGCAGTCACCGGCGTCCGGATCCCCGACGAAGTCGGCGCCGAGGACCGCCCGGCCGCCGAACTCCGCGTGCTTCACGTCCAGCCCGGTGTCGATCACGTAGACGTGTACTCCCCTGCCGTCGGCGCGCGTGGTGAACTTCCCGTCGAGCGGGCGGTTGCGCTGGTCGAGGCGGTCGAGGTTCCACGGCACTCCGGTGCGTACGACGGGTTCCGCCGCCGGCGCACCGGAGGGCCGGGGACTCGGCAGGCCACTTCCCGGGGTCCCGGTGGGAACGGCCGTCGGCCGCGGCGTACCGGACGGGCCCGACGGCGGGGACACCGCGCCGGACCCCGGTCCGCCGCCGGGCACCTCCTCCGGCGAGCACGCCGACACCGCCAGTGCCGCCAGTGCCGCGACTGCTCCGAGCATCGCCCTGCTGCTGCGTCCGAGCCTCATGGCCGCCCCCCCCCTGTCGCTCTGCGGCTTCGCGCCGTCGGGGGCGGAGACGTACGGAGCGGCCGTGCCGGTTGCCGTGCGGCGCGATTCCGTTGCAGCCGGCCAGGCTGCCGGGAGGCCGGTCAGCCGTTCAGGGACTTCATCAGCTCGGGGCGTAGCGGTCGCCCGCGACCACCCCGTGCGGGGCGACCGCGTCGATGGCGGCCAGGTCCGCGTCCGTGATCGTCACGTCGGTGGCGGCGATGTTCTCCTCCAGGTAGCGGCGGCGCTACGTGTCCGGGATCGGCACGGCGCCCTGCCGCAGCGTCCAGGCCAGGGCCAGCTGCGAGGGGGTGACGCCCTTCTCCGCGGCGAGACGGCGCACCTGCTCGACGACGGCGAGGTTGCGGCCGAGGTTCTCGCCCTGGAAGCGGGGGTCCGTGCGGCGGAAGTCGTCCGCCGCGAAATCGTCCGGCGTGGTGATCGCACCCGACAGGAACCCCCGGCCGAGCGGCGATCACCCTCGTCATGGCGGCCGACGACCGAGCCGGTCGCCGGCCTCAGGCCGGTGCGGGACCGGTGTCCTGCGAGGGCGGCGCCGGCGGAAGGGCCAGGATCATGCCGATGAGGTGGTCCAGCGCGGCCTGTGCACCCGGGCCCTCCGGCAGCGCCTCGGGGGCCGTGTCGGGGGCGGTCCGGCGCAGTTCCAGCCAGCCGAGGTAGGCGGCGTACCCGGACAGGGCGCGACGGCGGGCCTCCTGCGGCCCGAAACCCAGTCCGTCGAAGATCTCCGTCAGGAAGTCGAGCCGGGTCCGGGTGACCCGGGTCACCACCTCGGCGACCGCCGGATGGGCGGTGTGCGCGACGAGCGCCGGCTCCAGCCCGGCTATCTCCTCGGTGCCGAGCGCGACGGCGAACAGCATCCGCGCCCGCGTCCAGGCATCCCCCTCTTCCCGGACGGCGGTGATGACCTCCGCAGTGGCGCGCCGCTCCCACGTCTCCAGGGCCGCGACGAGCAGAGCCTCCCGATTCTCGAAATGCCAGTAGAAACTGCCGCGCGAGACCGCGAGTTCCCGGGCGAGCACGTCGACCGCCACCGCCGGGAGCCCGCCCCGGGCCAGCGCGCGGAGCGCCGCCATCGTCCAGTCGTCCTTGGTGACTCTCCCCTTGGCCATGTTCCGTACAGTACTGTACGGAACATCCATACAGAGGTGTATGGAACTGGGGAGAGGGGTGCGCCATCAGCGGTATGGCCAGGTGGCTCGGTGCGGCGGACGACGAGACGGCGGAGCTCCGTACGGAGCCGACAGGCGCCGCGGTGCGCGGTGCGGCGGTGGCCGCGGCCGGCGGACTGCTCGCGGCAGGGGCCTTGCACGCGGTGTGGGTGTTCTCCCCTTGGCCGCTCGCCTCGCGGGCCGAATTCGCGGCCGTGGTGGTCGGCGTGGAGGAGGCTCAGCTGCCGTCCGGCCCGCTGACACTCGCCGTGGCGGGGCTGCTGGGCGCCGCCGCAGGTCTGGTGGCGACCGGCGCCCGGCCGACGACCCGGTTCGCCCGGTCCCGGGTGGTCCGGGCCGGACTGTGGACGGTGTCCGGTGTGCTCGCCGCGCGCGGGCTCGGCGGACTGGCGGCTTCGGGGCTGGGCCTGGGGTCCGCGCCGGCCGAGTTCCGGCACTGGGACCTGGCGCTGTACTCCCCGCTGTGTGTCGCGCTGGGCGGGCTCAGCGGATACGTGGCCCTGCGGACCCGGCGGCGCCGCGCCTGACCGGGAGCGGCACGGCCGCTGGGCGACGGGGCGCGACGGCGGCCGGGGCGACTTCGGCCGGGGCGCGACTTCGGCGCGGGCGCAGTGCATGACGGGGCCGCGGGGCGCGAGGGCGGCGCGAGGCACGAGCCACGACGCGGCATGGGGCACAGGGCGGAGTGCCGCGCGAGGCACGGCACGGCACGGCACGGCACGGCACGGCACGGCACGGCACATGGCACGACCGCGGCGCGGAGCGCGAGGTGCCGGGCACGACCGCGGCGCGGTGTCCGCCTGGCCGGCAGGCACCGCGCCGCGGCGTGACGGGCGGGTCAGACCTGTGCGGTCCGGGCCCGGGCCAGGATCGCCTCGGTGTCCACACCCGTCGGCAGCGTGCCGTACGCCCCGCCGTGCTCGCCGCCCAGCCGGGAGGCGCAGAAGGCCTCGGCGACCGCGCCCGGGGCATGGCGCAGCAGCAGCGACGCCTGGAAGACCAGGGCCATCGTCTCGGTGAGCCGCCGGGCCCGGTACTCGGCCTCGGCGGGGTCGGCCAGCTGCTTGCGGAGCCCGGCCACCGCCGCATCGAGATGCCGGTCGGCGCCCGCCGCCTGCGCGACCTCCTCGAAGAAGGCTTCGACGGTCTCGGGCTGCCGGGCCATGGCCCGCAGCGAGTCCAGGGCGGCGACGTTTCCGGAGCCCTCCCAGATCGAGGACAGCGGGGCCTCACGGTAGAGGCGGGGCATGCCGGAGTCCTCGATGTAGCCGTTGCCGCCCAGGCATTCGAGGGCTTCGGCGGCATGGCCGGGGGCGCGCTTGCAGACCCAGTACTTGGTGACGGCCAGCCCCAGCCGGCGCAGCAGCGCCTCGTCCTGGTCGCCCCGGACGACCCGGTCCGTGGCGCCCGCGAGGCGCAGGGCGACGGCCGTCGCCGCCTCGGATTCGAGGGCGAGGTCGGCGAGGACGTTGCGCATCAGGGGCTGGTCGATCAGGGCCTTGCCGAACGCCCGCCGGTGGGTGGCGTGGTGGACGGCGCGGATCACACCGAGGCGCAGGCCGGACGCCCCGCCGAGCACGCAGTCGAGGCGGGTCATGTTGACCATCTCGATGATGGTCGCGACGCCGCGCCCCTCCTCCCCCACCAGCCGGCCGAAGGCCTCGTCGTACTCGATCTCGGCGGAGGCGTTGGAGCGGTTGCCGAGCTTGTCCTTGAGTCGCTGGAGCAGCAGGCGGTTGCGGCTGCCGTCCGGCAGCACCCGCGGGAGCAGGAAGCAAGACAGCCCTCCCGGGGCCTGCGCCAGGGTCAGGAAGACGTCCGACATCGGCGCTGAGGTGAACCACTTGTGCCCGGTGAGACGGTAGGTGCCGTCCGGGGCCGGGACCGCCGTGGTGGTGTTGGCGCGTACGTCGGAGCCGCCCTGCTTCTCGGTCATCGACATGCCCGCGATCAGCCCCTGCTTGGTGTCGGGCCGGCGGAGTCCGAAATCGTAGGTGCGGGAGGCGAGCAGCGGCTCCAGCCACCCGGCGAGCTCCGGGGTCGCGCGCAGCGCGGGCACCGCGGCGTACGTCATGGACACCGGGCAGGAGTGGCCCGCCTCGACCTGGCCCCAGACGAGGAACTTCGCGGCCCGCGCGACGTGGGCTCCGGACCGGTCCTCGGCCCAGGGCGCCGCGTGCAGTCCGTGGGAGACGGCGGTGCCCATCAGCTCGTGCCAGTACGGGTGGAACTCCACCTCGTCGATCCGGTGGCCGTAGCGGTCGTGGGTGCGCAGCACCGGCGGGTTCTCGTTGACCACGCGGCCCCAGTCCGCGGCCTGTTCGGAACCGGCGAGGGCGCCGAGGCGGTGGATGTCGGGTATCGCCCATGCGGCGCCCTCGCGGGCGACCGCCTCCAGCAGGGCCGGGTCGGCGGCCGCGTCGTAGCCGTGGTGCGGCGGCACCTGGTTGGTGACCTCATGCGTCTGCGGCATCGTGTCCTCCAAGGGCACGCAGGGTGAAGGTGATCAGACCGGGGATGACGTCGCCCGGGGCCGCGTCTCCGTCGGCCAGCGGCCCGACGAGTGCTTCGGCGATCGCGCCGACGAGTGCGGCGGCCGTCAAGTCGGGTGACTGCGGCGGGAGTTCCCCGGAGGCCACGCCCATCGCAATCTGTTCGGCGTACACATCGCGAAACGCCCGGCGGAAGACGAGGCGTTCGGTGTCGACGGCAGGGTCGGCGGGCTCCGCCAGCAGGGCGAAGGCCCGGCGCGGCGCCTGCAGCGCTCGGTACGCGAAGGTCTCGACGGCGGCGGCCACCCGCTGCGCCGCGCCGCCCGGGCGGTCCGTCGCGGCAGCCACCGCCTCCAGCTCCCGGGCCACCAGGGTCCGGAAGAGGGCGGCGGCCAGCTCGGACTTCCCGGAGAACGACTGGTACACGCTGCCGGTGGAGATTCCGGCTTCGGCCGCGATCGCGGCGACCGAGCATCCGCCGTAGCCCTCACGGGAGAGCAGGCGAACGGCGGCCTCGAGCACCTGGTCGCGCCGGGCGTCGAGGCGGGCCTGTACCGCTGGGGGGCGGCGATAGGGCATAGAAGAATTGAAGCACTGATTCACTGCTTCATGCCAGACCCTCACCGGGGTGCTCCACGGGTGAGGCCGCGGCTCCTCACCGGCGCCGTGGACCGCTGCCACGTTCGGGTGCCCGAGCGCCGCCGTCGCCCGCGCCTCGCGCCGGGACATTGCCGGACAGCGGTCATCGGGCGCGATGCGGGGCCGGTACGGCAGGCGACTCGTCAGGACACGGTCGGCCGGTCGCCTGCGGCGAGGGTCGCCGGGGTGGGTCCGTCGGGGCGGACGGTGATGCTGTACGCGGCCCGTGCGGGGACGGAGCGGAAGCTCAGGGTGTGGGCGGGCAGCAGCTGTTCGAGGAGGACGGTCGACTCACGGAGGGCGAACTGCAGGCCGAGGCAGGCGCGGGGGCCGATGCCGAAGGGGAGGTAGGAGCCCGGGTGGGTGGGCCGGCCGTCGGGGGTGGTGAAGCGCCGGGGATCGAAGTGCTCGGGGTCCGGCCACAGTTCGGGGTCGCGGTGCGTGAGGTACGGGCAGACCACCACGTCGGAGCCCGCTTCGACGGCGTAACCGGCGACGATGTCGTCCTCGGCGGTGTACCGGGGCAGGATCCAGGCGGACGGGTAGAGCCGGAGCGTCTCGTGGACCAGGGCCTGGACGGCCCGGCGGCGTTCCGCCGAGCCGGGGGCGCCGGCTGCGAGGGCCCGTTCGCGGGCCGCGGGGTGGCGATCGAGCAGCAGGTAGAGCCAGGTCAGGGTGGTGGCGGTGGTTTCGTGGCCGGCGACGAGCAGGGTGATCAGTTCATCGCGGATCAGGCGGTCGGTGTACTCGGGGCGCTCGGCTGCCGCGCCCAGCAGGAGGTGCAGGAGACCCGGGCCGTCGGGTCCGCCAGCGCCGCCGCGGGCGGCCCCGATCGCGTGGTGCGCTACGGCGTCGATCCTGGCGAGGTCCGCGGCGACGGCTTCCCGGGCGTCGCCGGCGTCGGCCGGCAGCGTCGGCAGGACGGCCACCACGGCGGCCACGGCGTTCAGTTCGTGCTCGGTGCCGGCGTCGAGCGGGTGCCCGGTGAGGGAGCGCCAGATGGTGTCCAGGGCGAAGCGGCGCATCTCGCCGCCGACGTCGAACGTCTGGCCGGTACGGGCGTATCCCGCCCAGCGCTCGGCGGTGACCCGGGCGGCCTCCGCGATCCGCTGCTCGTAGCGGCGCATCCCGGTGCCGGTGAACTGGGACTGCAGCAGGCGCCGTTGGCGCTTCCAGGCCTCGCCGGTGGCGGCGAGCACGCCGTCGCCGATCAGCAGGCGGGCGCGGTGGGAGCGCTTGACGTACCGGTCCGGGTGCAGGGCCAGGACGTGCTGGACCGCCTGGGGACCGGTGACCAGGACGGTGGGGCTCGCCCCGAGGCGGAACGCGGCGACGCCGCCGAGCCGCTCGCGCACCAGGCCCAGCAGATCGACCAGTTCGGCCTTGTCGGAGCGCCACTGCTCCACGAGGGCGGAGTCCAGCTCAGGGACCGGCCGGCCCGTGCGGGAGGCGTACGGGCGGGGGTCGGAGCCGGCTTCGGTGGCCACGGGTCTTCTCCTGTTCGACCGCTGGTCCTGGTCCCTGACGGAGTGTTGGCCTCACGGACTGTACGCGAGCCGGTGTGTCCCGTGACAGCCCGCCTCGGCGCGGGGTGCGCGAGAGCGGGCGGTCGCACGCGGCCGTCAGGGCCGCCCCCGGTCCCCGATAAGATCACCTGCTCATGGAAACCGGTGCAGGACACGAGTTGACCGCCATACCACCCGGGTTGGTGACATTGTCGGACCGGCGGACACAGCGCAGCTGGTCCGTCGAGCTCACGGCCTACGAGCTGGCGGCCTTCCCGGTCACCCAGGCGCTGTACGCGGAGGTCACCGGCCGGCGGCCGAGCAGCGTCCACGGGGACCGGCTGCCCGTCGAGGGCGTTTCCTGGTGGGACGCGGTGCGGTTCTGCAACGCCCTGTCCGAGCGCGACGGGCTGGCGCCGGCCTACCGCTTCGACGCCGACGGCGAGGGCGAGGGCATCGGCTGGGACGCCTCCGCCGACGGATACCGGCTGCCGACCGAGGCCGAGTGGGAGCACGCCTGCCGGGCCGGTACGGCCGGGCCGCGGTACGGGCCGCTCGACGACATCGCCTGGTACCGCGGCAACTCGGCCGAGCGCATCCACACCGTGGGCGGCAAACGGCCCAACCCCTGGGGCCTGTACGACATGCTCGGCAACGTCTGGGACTGGTGCTGGGACGTCTACGACGCCGAGGTCTACGGCAGCTACCGGGTGCTCCGCGGCGGCGGGTGGTTCGACGAGCACTGGAGCTGCCGGGCCTCCGCGCGCCGCCGCAGCCACCCGACGTTCCAGGTCGAGGACGTGGGCTTCCGCATCGCGCGCTCCGTCGTGGGCTCCGTCGTGGGCTGATCCAGCCGTCGGGGCCGGGGCCGGACGGGTCGAGGTCCGGCTCGGGCGGGCCGCGGGCGCCGACCCGGTCCCGGCCGCGGGACCTCCGGGCGATCCCGCGGACGCCGGGGCCGCTCCCCCGGCTCCGGGGCGCGGGTACGCACCGCCGGTGCCGGCCGGGTGCGGTGCGCGGTTCAGCGCATGATCCGCGGCAGCCGCAGGCTCAGCAGCACCGTCAGCACGACCATGCCCAGCTGGACCAGCAGCGTGACGGCGAGTGCGTCCCGCATGCCCATCGACGGGGCGAGCGTGAGGAAGAGGCTGCCCAGGGTCGCGACGCCGAGGGCGAGCGCGGACTGCTGGGTGGTGATCATGACACCGCCGCCCACGCCGGCCCGGTCGGCCGGTACGTCCGAGAGCATCAGCCGCATCAGCACGGGCAGTTGGAGTCCCTGGCCGAGGCCGGCGACGGCAACGCCCGGGGCGAGTGCGGCGAGCCCGAGGTCCGCCCAGCCGCGCAGGACCGCGAGGAGGACCAAGGCGATGCCGGCGGCCTGGAGGACGCCGCCCGCGGTGACGACCCGGCTGCCGAACCGGCCGACCAGCCGGGGCCCGGCGAGCGAGGCCGCGAAGAAGGCCAGCGCCATCGGCACGAGCGCGAGTCCCGCCGCCACCGGGCCCATGCGCAGGCCCTGTTGCAGCACCACCGCGATGACGAACATGAACCCGCTGAAGCCGATCGAGAACGGCACCACCATGACCAGGCCCCGCCGCAGCGACTGCAGGCGCAGCAGGCTCGGCGGCACCAGCGGGGTGTGTCCGAGCCGGTCGGCACGGCGCTCGGTCAGGTAGAACGCCGTGGCGGCGAGCGGGAAGACTCCGAGCGACACCCGGGTCCACAGCGGCCACCCGGTCGCCCGGCCCTCGGTCAGCGGCAGCAGCAGGGACACCAGGGAAAGGGCGAGCAGCAGCGTCCCCGGCACGTCGACCGAGGCGGGCCGGTCCGAGCGGGTCTCCGGAACGGCCCGGGCGGCGAGCACCAGCCCGAGGACCACCACCGGCACGTTGACCAGGAACACCGCGCGCCAGCCGAATCCGGCGACGTCGGCGGCGACCAGCACGCCGCCCAGGATCTGCCCGGCGACCATGGACAGCCCGGCGGTGGCCCCGTACAGGCTCATCGCCCGGGCCCGGCGCGGCCCCTGGGTGGTCGCCTGGATGGTGGCGAGCACCTGCGGCATCATCAGGGCGGCCGCGGCGCCCTGGGCCACCCGTGCCCCGACCAGGGTCCAGGCGGTGGGTGCCAGGCCGCAGCCGAGCGAGGTGAGGCCGAAGGCGGCCATGCCGATCAGGAAGAGCCGGCGCCGCCCGGCCATGTCGCCGAGGCGGCCGCCGAGGACGAGGAGGACGGCGTACGCGACGCCGTAGCCGCCGACGATCAGTTCCAGCGTGGCCGGGCCCGCCGCGAGATCGCTGTCGATGGCGGGCAGCGCCACGTTGACGATGAAGAAGTCGATCAGGGGCAGGGCCGCGCCCAGCAGTACGGTGAACAGCCCGAGCGGGCCGATCGCGTCCGCGTGCCGGGCGGTGCCGGGTGCGGACGGGGCCGGCCCGGGGGCCGGGCCCGCGGGGGCGGACGGGGAGGGGTGGATGGCACTTACCGTTGCTTCGCTCACAACGGCAACGATCGCCCGGCGCTCAGCCTGGTACCAGAGTCTCCTTATCCTGGTACAGGGACTACCTGGCAACGGGATGGGCGGTGCGGCACCCTGGTTACATGACCACTGTGGCCCCCGAGAGCGACGTACGCCGGCACGAGCTGGCCGATTTCCTGCGCAGCCGCCGTGAGCGGATCACCCCCGAGCAGGTGGGGCTGCCGCGCGGGCGCCGTCGGCGCACCCCGGGGCTGCGCCGCGAGGAGGTCGCCCAGCTCTCGGCCGTCGGTGTCACCTGGTACACCTGGCTGGAACAGGCCCGCGGGATCCAGGTCTCCCCGCAGGTCCTGGACGCCCTGGCGCGCGCCCTGCTGCTGGACGCCACCGAGCGCAGGCACCTCTTCGCGCTGGCCGGCACCCTCGATCCGACCCCGCACGCGACCTGCCCGAGCGTGACCCCGGCGCTGCGGGCGATGCTCGACCAGCTCGGGCCGATCCCCGCCTGCATCCAGAACAGCCGGTACGACATCCTCGCGTACAACGCGACGTACGGGCGGCTGATGTGCGACCTGGACGCGCTGCCGCGCGAGGACCGCAACAGCCTGTGGCTGGCGTTCACCAACGCGCAATGGCGGGCGTCCATCGTCGACGTCACCGAGCTGAACCGCACGTTCGCGGCCACGTTCCGGGCCTCGATGGCGGAACACCTCGCCGAGCCGGCCTGGAAGGACCTGCTGGCCCGGCTGGAGGCGGAGTCGGCGGAGTTCCGCGAGGTGTGGGCGCGGCACGAGGTGGTCGGGCAGGCCGGCAAGACGAAGTTCATCCGCAACAAGCACGTCGGTCTGCTGGAGCTGGAGCACACCAGCCTGTGGCTCGGGCCCGCGGCGGGACCGCGCCTGGTGACGATGGTGCCGCTCGACGCGGAGAGCCGCGCCCGCCTGGAGCTCCTGGAACGGCTCGGCCGCCCGGAGCCCTCGGAGCACATGTCCCCCGCAGCGGTCTGACGCCTTCCCGCCCCGCCCGCCCCGCGGCTACGGCTGCTCGTCCAGTCCCTCCGGCAGCCGGCCCGTGTGCACCACCCCGAGGGTCTGGGTGGCCCGGGTCAGGGCCACGTAGAGGTCGCTCGGCCCGTGGTCCGCGGGCTCCACGACGATCACCGAGTCGAACTCCAGCCCCTTGGCCTGGCGCGGGTCCAGCAGGACGACCGTACGGGTGAGATCCGGCTCCTCGCCCGCCCGTACGCCGGGCAGCCCGGCGGCCAGCGCCTCGTGCAGCGGGCGCGGCGCGATCACCGCCAGCCGGCCGCCCCGGCCCTCGGCTTGAGCGGCGCCGCGCACCGCGTCCGCGACCGTGCGCGCGAGGTCGTCCGTCGCCCGCACCCAGGGCCGCTGCCCCGTGGACCGCACCGAGCTGGGCGGCTCGAATCCGGGGTGGCGGGCCCGGAGCACGGCGGCCGCGACGTCCATGATCTCCGCGGGGGTGCGGTAGTTGACGCCGAGGCGCACCAGCTCGAAGCGGTCCCCGACGTACGGGTCCAGGATCCGCTTCCACGATCCGCAGCCGGCCTCGTCGCCGGTCTGGGCCGGGTCGCCCACCAGCGTCATGGAACGGGTGGGGCAGCGCCGCATCAGCAACCGCCAGGCCATCTCGGACAGTTCCTGCGCCTCGTCCACGATGACGTGCCCGAAGGCCCAGGTTCGGTCCGCCGCGGCCCGCTCGGCCGCGCTGCGGTGGTCGGCCTCCTCGTGCCGCTCCGCCATCCGCTCCGCGTCGATGATGTCGTGCGCGGCGAGGAACTCGTTCTCCATGTCCTCGAATTCGTACGACTCGGACCCCTGCGACAGGTCCAGGACGCCCTGCGCGTATGCGATGCGTTCCTGCCGCTCCCGCTCCTCGGCGGCGCGCCGCGCGCTGTCGTCGACGCCGAGGAGCTCGGCGGCCTCGTCGAGCAGGGGGATGTCGGCGGGCGTCCAGTCGTCCGTCGTACGCCGGATCAACTCGGCCTCATCGGCCGGGAGATGCGTGGGGTCGGCGAGGAAGTCGGCGATCAGCTGCCGGGGCGTGAGGGGCGGCCAGAGGCTGTCGATCGCGGCGTGGACGTCGGCGCTGGTCGCGATCTCCTTGCCGAGCTGTGCGATGTCGTCGGGTCCCAGCAGGTTGGGGCCGCCGTACGGGTCGGCGCCGAGCCGGTCGGCGAGCTGCTCCGTGAGGGCGTCGATGACGCGGAACGCGAAGTACGGGCGGGCCAGGTTGTGCGGCAGCCCGGTGGCGCGCGCCCGGTCCCGGGCCTCGTGCGCCATGGTCCGGTCCAGCAGCAGGGTGCCGTAGTCGTCGTGGTCGATCTCCAGGGCCGGTTCCGGGAGTACGGCGCTGTCCTCGCCGCTGCCGGCGGGTACCGTCTCCGGCAGCGCCTGCCGGTCGCGCACGACGTGCGCGAGGACCTCGGCCATCTCCGCGCGGCCCTTCACGGCGGCGGCGCCGGGCCGGTCGGTGCCGGTCGCACGGACGCCGGGGAACAGCTCGCCGAGGGTGGACAGCAGGACGCCGGTCTCGCCGAGGGAGGGGAGCACCTCGCCGATGTAGCCGAGGAACGCCGGGTTGGGTCCGACGATCAGCACGCCGCGCTTGGCGAGCAGCTCGCGGTGGGCGTAGAGCAGGTAGGCGGCCCGGTGCAGGGCGACGGCCGTCTTCCCGGTTCCCGGACCGCCCTCCACCACCAGCACGCCGCGGTGGGGCGAGCGGATGATGCGGTCCTGTTCGGCCTGGATGGTCTGCACGATGTCGTGCATCCGGCCCGTACGGGCGGCGTCGAGCGCGGCGAGCAGCACGGCGTCCGCGTCGGCCCCCTCGTGGCCCGTGCGCTCGGTGTCGGTGAGGTCGAGGATCTCGTCGTGCAGGGCCGTGACCTCACGCCCGCGGGTGGTGATGTGGCGGCGCCGGCGCAGTCCCATGGGGAAGTGCCCGGTGGCGAGGTAGAACGGGCGCGCCACCTCGGCCCGCCAGTCGAGGACGAGGGGGGTGCGGTCCGCGTCGTCCTGCCTGATTCCGATACGGCCGATGTGGTGGTCCTGTCCGTCGGAGAACTCGAGCCGGCCGAAACACAGTCCGTTCTCGCCCGCGTTCAGCGCGGAAAGCAGGCCCGACTGCTCGGCGACGACAACATCCCGCTCCAGTCGCGCCTGAAGCCCGCTCCCCGCCCCGGCCAGCGCCTGTTGTACGGCGTGTTCGGCCTGGTCGCGCAGGTCGTCGAGGCGCGCATAGAGCTCGTCGATGAATTGCTGCTCATTACGGAATTCCACGGTTGACAATTCCACTCCCGACCCGATACTATGTCCCCGTAAAGCTTCTTCGTGCCCTGATTTTGTCATGGCGCGAAACATCAAATATACGCAGACGAATACCCCGGCCGTCAATTGGTCCGGGGTATTTTTGGTATCGCGCGCTCGGGCGCTACCGGGCGGGTGCGCCGCCCATCATGCGGAGCATCGACAGCCCGCCGGTACGGAAGAACCTCCACAGCAGGGCTGCGGCGAGCAGGAGGAACACGATGTTGAGCCAGGTCGTGTAGTTCCAGGTCACGCCCTCCATGGGGATCTCCGCGTCCTCCCGGTCGGGGATGAGGCCGAGTGCGCCGAAGCCGAACTCCACGGCGTAGCCGGCGACCACCATGGCCGGGTAGAAGGTACCGAGCAGGAAGAGGGCCATCCGCCTCCCGTAGTACTTCCGGTAGATGTTGAGGATCGGCAGGATCAACAGGTCGGCGAAGATGAAGGCGACGACACCGCCGAAACTGATGCCTCCTTTCCAGAGCACCACGGCCAGCGGCACATTGCCGATGGAGCAGACGAACGAGGCGATCGCGACCAGCGGGCCGATGACCGGGCCCCACAGCTTCGACGCGAGCGGACGGCCTTCGAAGAAGAAGGACTGCCAGAAGGAGTCCGGCACCCAGGCGGCGATGGCCCCGGCGATGAGCAGGCCGACCACCAGGTCCCGCAGGATCGCGGCCCATTCCATGACGAAGATGTGCGCGGTCGAGGTGAAGCCCTCCCCGGACAGCAGCCGCCGGGCGAAGGAGCCCTCGCGCCGCACGGACATGTCCATCGCCGCGTGCCCCTCCATCGATCCGGACAGCCCCCGCTCCGCCTGCTCGCGCGCCTGGCGCAGCGGACCGTCGCGCAGGAACAGCCGGAACAGCACCGCCAGCACGATGATCATGATCGGGCCGCCGACGAACTCCGCCAGGGTGAACTGCCAGCCCAGCAGCAGGGCCAGGATGACCCCGAGTTCGACGACCAGGTTGGTGGAGGCGATCTCGAAGGCCATCGCGGCGGTGAAGTCGGCGCCCTTGCGGAACAGCGACCGGGCGAGCGCGACGGCGGCGTAGGAGCAGGAGGATGACGCCGCCCCGAGCCCGGCGGCGACGGCGAGGGTCCGGGGACTGCCGTCACCGAGCAGGGAGACGATGGTGGACTTCCGCACCACGGCCTGGACGACGGCGGACAGGGCGAATCCCAGGATCAGCGCCCACGTGATCTCCCAGGTCATCGCACCGGTGATCGACAGTGCGTGCAGGATCGCTTCCATGCCCCCAGAGCCCTTCTTCGGCGGCCGCGGGGCGCCACCTTAGGCCGTGCCGGGCCGCCGGGGCCGGCCGACGCGCGGAACCCGCCCCTTCGATGCGCCGGCGCGCCAGGGCGAGCGGCGGCCGCATGTCACCCGGACGGCTCACCCGTCAGGCTTCCGGCGCCGTGCACTGCTTTGGTGGGTACAAGAGCTGTCCACCACATGGAGCACTCTCATGTATGAAATGCAGGTCGGTGAGGCGGCCACAGGGCCTGGCCTCGTATGGCACGTCGTCGCCCGTGACCGCCGGGCCACCCTGTGCGGCCGCCCCCTCCAGCCGGGCGGCAACGCCGAAACGGACCACCACTGCGTGCCGTGCATGACGGCCTTCCAAGACGTCATGCGGCAAGGCTCCGCGGAGTCCTGACAGTGGGGGTGATCAGCCGCCGAACAGCGCGCCTCCGCCGTCGGCGCCGGGGCCCGGGAGGTAGTACGGGTGGTCGTGCGCGGCCACCGGGACCGACCGGGAGGTCCAGGCGCCGGCGGCGGGTGCGAAGGTGGCGAGGCCCGGCCCGAAGAGCCGCCGGGGGCGACCCGCGCTGGGCGGCCCCCCCGCACGCCTTCGTGGCAGGAACCCTCGATTTCGGCTGACGCGCAGCCGGCTCGCGGCATCCCCGAACAAGAGATCAAAGCAATCCTTATGGATGAATGGGCTGCTACGGTATCTGCTTATAGATGCGGCGCGCCGTGGCCGAAGGGTGCCGCCCGAGCTGCCCAGGGGTGCCGCCATGAAGACGATCGGACTGCTCGGAGGAATGAGCTGGGAGTCGACGGCCGAGTACTACCGGCTGCTGAACGAGCTCACCCGCGACCGGCTGGGGGGGCTGCATTCGGCCCGCTGCGTGCTGTACTCGGTGGACTTCGCCGAGATCGAGCAGCTGCAGGCCGAGGGCCGGTGGACGGAAGCCGGCGAGGTCCTGGCGGCAGCGGCCCAGCGGCTGGAAGCGGCCGGTGCGGACCTCGTGCTCATCTGCACCAACACCATGCACAAGGTCGCCGACCGCGTCCAGGCGGGCATCTCGGTGCCGCTGCTGCACCTCGCCGACGCCACCGCCGACGCCGTGAAGGCGGCGGGCCTGACCCGTGTCGGCCTGCTGGGTACCGCGTTCACGATGGAGCAGGAGTTCTACCGCGGCCGGCTCGCCGCGGGCGGACTCGAGGTGTGCGTCCCGGAAGCCGCCGGGCGTGCGCTCGTGCACCGGGTGATCTACGAGGAGCTGTGCCAGGGCGTCGTCCGCGAGGAGTCGCGCGCCGCGTACCGGCGTGTCATCAAGGGCCTCGTTGCCGCCGGCGCCCAGGGGATCATCCTGGGCTGCACCGAGATCGAGCTGCTCGTCGGCGCCGAGGACAGCCCCGTGCCCGTCTTCCCCACCGCACGGCTCCACGCCGAAGCCGCGGTCGAGGCGGCGCTGTCGGCCCCGCGTCCAGGAGCCCCCGCAGCCCGGTCGTGACGCCGCCGTCGCCGACGCCCTCGGTCTGGCTGCCGCCCAGGGCGACGTAGCGCAGGTACTGCCGCTCAGTGCCCGGCACGGGCCGCCTCCCGCTCTCGCAGGACCGCGATCGTACGCTCGCACCAGTCGCGGTTGCCCTGCTCGAAGGCGAGACCGCGCAGACAGGTCAGATAGGGGCCGATGCGGTCGCCGTGCCGCAGGAAGTCCTCCTCGCTGCGGTCGCCGCGCATCGTGCGCAGCAGGCCGCCGAACAGCCCGACCTTGGCCTGGGCGAAGGCGGCGCGCTCGGTGAGCTGCGCGATGAGTGTCGCGGTGTCGACGTGGTCGGCGGCCTGGACCTTCACGACCAGGTCGTCGCGGATGGAGGAGGGCTTGGCGGTGGAGGCGGTGAACTGCTCCAGCTCGGCGAGGCCTGCGTCGGTGACGGTGAACAGTCGCTTGTTGGGCCGGGTGTCCTGGACGACTTCCCGGCCCGTGATCAGCCCGTCCTTCTCCAGCCGGGTCAGCTCGGCGTAGAGCTGCTGCGGGAGCGCGTGCCAGAAGTTCGCCACACCGAGGTCGAATGCCTTGGCCAGCTGGTACCCGCTCAACTCCTCGTCCAGCAGCGCCGCCAGTACGGCGTGGCGCAATGCCATCGGATCGCCTCCTTCTCGCCCTGTCCACGGACACCTCTCGCATGATACTCATGAAAGTGAGTAATCACATTGATGAGTAGATGAGGATCGGGGAGAAGCCGTGACCGCAGCAGACCGTTTCCGCACCGCCGTCGACAGCCGTGACATCGCCGCCCTGGAAGCCCTGTTCACCGAGGACGTCCGCCTGTACAGCCCCGTGAAGTTCACGCCGTTCGAGGGCCGGCCGATGGTGCTGGGGCTGTTCGGGGTGCTGCTGCGCACCTTCGAGGACTTCCGGTACGTCGGGCAGTACGCCGGCACCGCCGAGACGAGCGTCGACGGCGCCGAGTCCCCGTCGGAGATCCTGCTCTTCCGGGCGACGGTGAACGGCAAGGCGATCCACGGCATCGACCTGCTGCACTTCGCCGACGACGGCCGGATCAAGGAGTTCACCGTCATGGTGAGGCCCCGGTCCGCGGTGCACGCCCTGGGCGAGGCGGTCCTCGCCGGGCTGGTCGCCGACGGCCTGGCCCCGGCCCCGGCCGAGGGCTCCGCCGCCCCTCGATAGGCTCGCGGGGCAGCCGACTGCCGTACGCACGCCCGGAGGAACCGGTGGACATCCGCTCGGCCCCGCAGCTCGCCCGGGACAACAAGCTCGCGAAGGGCTTCAACACCACCGACGTGCCGCTGAAGTCCGGGCTGCTGACGGCCGAGGTCGGGAAGGCCTTCACCGCCTGGCGCGAGAAACTGCCCGATTTCGGAGAAGAGCTCGCGGACGTGGTCCTGTACGCCGTGGCGCTCGCCGAGATGAACGGCATCGGCCTGGCGGCCGAGGTGGAGCGGGAGGCGGCCGAGAACCGCGACCGCGGCTTCGCCCGGGACGAGAGGGGCGTCCTGCTCCGCATCGAGACCCCGGGCGAAACCGGCGACGAGAGGAGGAATCGCGGATGACCGTCACCACCCGAGTGGCTCTGGCCACCTCGGCCATGGGACAGGCCTGGGACGCCGACCTGCCGCTGATGCTCGAAGCGCTGCGCGCCCGGGGTGTCGACGCCGTGGCGGCGGCCTGGGACGCCGGGGATTTCGACTGGTCTCAGTGCGCCGCCGTGGTCATCAGGTCCACCTGGGACTACGCCGAGCGGTGGCCGGAGTATCTGGCCTGGGCCGACGCGGTGCAGGGTGCGACGCGGCTCGACAATCCGGCCGGGCTCGTACGCTGGAACACCGACAAGCGGTATCTCGGGGAACTCGCCGGCCGCGGCGTGCCGGTCGTACCGACCCGGTTCATCGCCCCCGGCGAGGCCCTCGCCTTGCCCGAGCACGGCCAGTTCGTGGTCAAGCCGGCGGTATCGGCCGGCGCGCGCGACACCGCGCGGTACGCGGAGCACCATCACGACCTGGCGGCCGGGCACATCGCGGCGCTGCACGCCGCCGGATCCACCGCGATGGTGCAGCCGTACCTCTCCCGGATCGACGAGGGCGAACGGGCGCTCGTCTTCCTCGGCGGCGTCTTCAGCCATGCCATCCGCAAGGGACCGGTGCTGACCGATGTCGGGGTCGTCGACAACGGCCGTGCACCGCATCCGGATCTGGTGCCGTACCGGCCGTCCGCGGCCGAACTCACCCTGGCCGAGGCCGCGCTGGCGGCCGTTCCCGGGTCGCAGGCGTTGCTGTACGCGCGGGTCGACATCGCGTCGGCGGACGACGGTTCGCCGGTGGTGATGGAGGTGGAGCTCGTGGAACCCAACCTCTTCATGGGCCACAGCGCGCACGGGCTGCGGCGCTTCACGGACCTCGTCCACGAGCGCGCCGCCACCGGCTGAGCCGCGGGCCGCGGGCCGCTCTTGGATGTTGAGGTGCTCCGGGCCGACGAGGCCGGCGCCGGTCAGGAACCCCACGGCCGGGCCTCCGCTGCCCGAGCGGTGGATCACTGACGAGAGCCGGTTTCCCGCCGGCTTATGTGCGCGGCGACGGGCAGGTGGTCGCTTCCCGTCGCGGGCAGCGCCCTGATCCGGGTGACGGTCGCCGAGCGGGTCAGGACCTGGTCGATCCGGTCCACCGGCAGCGCCGCGGGCCGGCTGAACGCGAAGTCCCGGCTCGGCGGGTTCATCCGCGCGAGGACCGGATCCAGCCCCCGGTCGTCCACGGTGCTGTTGAGGTCCCCGAGCAGGATCAGCGGGTCGGTGCGCTCCGCGGCGATCGCCGCACCGAGCAGTGCGGCGCTCTCGTCCCGCCGTACGGAACCGAACCCGTGCGACGGGCCGAGGCGCACCGATGACAGGTGTGCCACGTACACGGCGGCTTCGCCCTGCGGCGTACGGGCGGTGGCCCGCAGTCCGCGGTTCCAGCCCTCCCCCACGCCCGCCGGCCGGATGTCCACCGGCCGCACCTCCGCCAGCGGGTGCTTCGACCGGAGTCCGACCGTGCCCTCCAGTGCGTGGTACGGATACTCCGGCGCCAGCATCGCCGCGAACGTCGGCGCGGCGGCGGGCGTCAGCTCCTCCAGGGCGATGAGATCGGCCCGGGTTCCGGCCAGGGCGCGCGCGGTGATCCGGTTCCCGCGGTCCGGCTACGCGGGCCCCCCGGGTGCGACGGCGAGGGTGAAGGCGAGCAGCGCCGTCGCGGTGAAGTCGTCCGCGGATTCGACGGACTGCCAGGCGCCCACGTGGTCCATGAAGGCGCTGCCGCGGCCGTCGAACGCCGCGTACGGGTTCTCCTGGTCGGCCGGGCACGGCCGCATGGAGGTGAAGGAGTTGAGGTCCCCCAGCCTGCCCGCCTCGTTGGGGCCGTTGACGACGCCGCCCCGGAGGATGTCGCCCGTACCGCCCAGGTCTCCGGCGAGGTTGGCGGCCTGGTGCTCGGGGCAGTGCGGGAAGGTGGTGCCCGCCCCGATGACGAAGGAGGAGCCCCACGCGTTGGCGCCGAGCGCCCAGTTGCGCTGCTGGGTGGCGAAGGCCTCGTAGCGCGGGTCGCCCGTGACCCGGTGGTACAGCCGGGCGGTGGCGGCCAGGCCGAACGTGTGGGGCACCGAGTCGAAATCGGTGGTGACGGCCCCTGCCCGGAAGGGGTCGCGGGCCGCGCGGGAGCGGCCTTCGTCGAGCTGGCGCCCGAGGTCGGCGACGAGCGCGTCGCGGGTCACCTCGGTGTACGGGGTGCCCGGCTCCAGCAGAGCGGCGAGGTCGGCGTGCGCGAGGGCGCTGACGTCGCCCAGCCCCAGGGTGCCGAGGCCGTCCGAGGCGAGGTACTGCCCGGCCCAGTGGCCGGCCTGCCGGATCCAGTCGGCGGTCCGGCCGTCACCGAGCGCCCGCCCGGCGAGGGCCAGCTCGGCGGCGCCGAACTCCATGTCGTCCTGCCAGGACGACTCGGGGTAGAAGCCGTGCGGGAAGGCGGTGACCAGGGGGCCCTTCGGCGCGGTGTCGGCGAGTGCGTACAGGTGCGCGGCTTTGTCCAGTTCGGCGCGGGCCCGGGACGGGTCTGCCGTCGCGTCCAGCTGTGCGGCCAGGGCGAAGGCGGCGGCGACGCGTCCGGCGAGGTTGGGGCTGACCGGCCGGCCCGGGGGCGCGGCACGGAACACCGGCCGGTGCTTGATCAGGTAGTCCGGATCGCCCGGCTCGACGCGGAGGGTGTCGTCCGCCTCCGGCAGCCGCCAGACGTCGTGGTCGGAGCGGACGGCGCCGCTGCCGTCCTCCGTGTCGCCCTTGCCGAGGCCGACTTGGACGTGGAGCGTGAGGGTCTCGTCGTCCCACATCCGGTCGAGCCAGTCCAGTCCGTGGCGGGCCTCGGCGGCCAGTTCCCTCCCGCCGAGGGGCGAGGTCCGCTGCGCGAGCAGCAGGGCGGCCGTGGAGTACGAGGCGGTGTGCGTGAACTTGAGGAAGTCGCCCGCGTCGGACCAGCCGCCGGACACGTCGACCGGGCCCGCGACCGGCTTGAGCGGCTCGGTCAGCACCTTCTCGTCGTCGCCGTACGCGGGGGTGTCGTACACGGTGGCCCGGCGGTCCGCGAGATGGGACGGCTTGCGCGACAGGACGGAGGGGACGACGTCGGCCCCGTCTCGCTGCGCCTGGAAGAAGCGCACGCCGTCCCGGACGAGCCCGCCGAACAGATCGGCGGCGGGCGCGATGCGGAACCGCGGGGAGCTCGCGGTGACCGGCCCGGACACTTCCACCCGGTAGTCGCCGGGCTCGGTGAGACGGGAGAGGTCCAGGGGGTGAACGGCCCGGTAGGTGGTGTTCCACCGTCCCGTGGAGGCGCCGGGCCTGCCGCTCAGCACCTCCTTTCCGGCTGCGTCGAGCACGCGGAAGGAGGCTTTGGCCCCGGAGCTCGCGGCCACCGAGGTCATGAGGTAGGCCTGCTTGGTCTCGCCGGGTGTGAAACCGACCTGGTCGACGCGCACTTCGGCGCGCGGTGGTCCCGCCGTGGTGTCCGCGCCCTGCGCGGAGGGGAATCCGTACACCGCGAGGACGGTGAGGGCCGCTCCTGCGGCGGTCATGCCGATGACGCCGGTTCGTGTCTTTGCCATGTACGCAGGCTGCCGCCCCGATCATGAGGCCATGATGAGGAAGGTCCGGCGCTCCCGGTACGCTCGCCGATCATGCGCGTACTGGTCCTGGAGGACGACCCCGAACTCGGCCCTGCCCTCACCCGCGGCCTGCGCGAGGCGGGTTTCGCGGTCGACCACGCCGGCGACCTCGCCGACGCCGACCTCAAGCTGGCGGTCAACACGTACGACTGTCTGATCGCCGACCGCGTCCTGCCCGACGGGGACGCGCTCGGCCTCCTGGCGGCGCAGCGCAAGGCCGGGTCCACGCTGCCGGTGCTCCTGCTCACCGCCCTCGACGCGATCTCCGACCGGGTCGCCGGCTTCGAGCACGGGGCGGACGACTACCTCGTCAAACCCTTCGCGTTCGCCGAACTGGCCGCGCGCGTCCGCACCCTGTGCCGGCGCGCCCGGCCCGCCCGGCTCCCCGAGCTGCGCGCCGGCGGCCTGGAACTCGACCTCCCGCGCCGCCGGGTGCGCCGGGACGGGGTCCTGCTCACCCTCACCGCCAAGGAGTTCGCGGTGCTTGAGGTGTTGATGCTGCGGGCGGGCGAGGTCGTGACCCGCAGCGAGCTCATCGAGCGGTGCTGGGACGAGCAGGCCGAGCCGATGTCCAACGTGGTCGACGTACTCGTGGGCCAGCTGCGCCGGAGGCTGGGCCCGCCGGACCCCGTCGAGACGGTGCGCGGAGCCGGCTACCGCCTCATCGCCCCGGACACCGGCGGGGACACCGGCACCCGGACCGGCACCGGGACCCGCCGGTGAGCTCGCCGAGCCCTGCGGCCGCGCGGCTGCACCGCGCCCGGTGGGTGGCGACCCTGCTGTTCGCCGCGACCACCGCCGCCTGCCTGCTGGTGCTCGCCGTCATCGCCGTGCGCACCGACGGCGTCTCCCGCGCGAACGACCTCGACCACGACGTCAGCCACCGCGCCGACGGGCTGGCCCGGACCGTGTACTACGACGACGGCGCCCTGCACCTGGAGGCCCTGGAGGACGACGACCTGGCCCGCAGCGCCGAGGTGCTCGGCGTCCTGGACTCGGCGGGTCAGGGCCGGCCGCGGATCCGCTCCGCGTCCCCCTCCCCGGCGGCCCTCCCCGACGCGGAGGCTCTCGACGACCTGTGGCAGCAGGTCCGCCGCGACGAGGAGACGGTCCTGGCCGACGCCCCGGGCGGCGGCCGGGACCACCACTGGGCCGCGGCCCCGGTCTGGGACGGCGACCGGATCGGCGCCGCCGTGCTCGTCGGAGCCGACCCCGCCCAGGGCCGGGCGGCCCACGACCAGCTGGTGCGCCGGCTGGCGCTGGGCAGCGCCGCCCTGGTCCTCGCGGCCGCGGCGGTGGGCCATCTGCTGTCCGGGCGGGCGATGCGTCCCGCGCTGCGCGCCCTCGAACAGCAGGAGCAGTTCCTCGCGGAGGCGGCGCACGAGCTCCGTACCCCGCTGGCCGCCCTGCGGCTGGTGGTGGAGGGCGGGGCCGCCTCCCCGCCCCGGGCCCCGGCCGCCCTCCACGAGGCGGTCCGGCTCGTCGACCGGCTGGGCCGGCTGGTCACCGGGCTGCTGGCCCGGGCCCGGGTCGAGGCCGGCACCCAGGAGGTGGAGCTGACCCCGCTCCGCCTGGACCAGGTGGTCGAGGCGACCGTCGAGGAGCTGCCGGACCGTACGGGGGTCACGGTCGCCGCCGAGGCCACCGTGGTCGAGGGAGACCCCGAGCTGCTCGCACAGGCCGTGCGCAACCTCGTGGAGAACGCGCTGCGGCACGGCGGCGGCCCGGTCGAGGTGTCGGTGACCGCGGGCCGGGTCGCTGTCCGGGACCACGGACCCGGCGTGCCGGACGCGCAGCGCGCACGGGTCTTCGAACGCCGCGTCACCGGAGCCGCGAGCACCGGGACCGGGACCGGCCTGGCCATCGTCCGCTGGGTGGCCGAGCTGCACGGCGGTACCGCCCGCCTCTCGGCCGCCCCCGGCGGCGGCCTGCTCGCCGAGCTGCTGCTGCCCGGTCACGCCCGCGCCGGACACCCCCTGCGCTGATGCGCGTGGACGAGCTGGACGCGGTGGACGTCATGTACGTGACCCGCCGGCCCAGGAGCCCGTGGTCGCAGGTGAACGTGGACGAGGTGTCGACGCCGACCGGTCGTCCTGCCCGTCCTCCAGGCGCTCGCGCCGGCTCGGCAGGCCCGCGTGGAGCGGGCCGTCACCCTGTCGGCGCACGGCCGGGAACCGCGCTGACCCGGGCGAGGACGAGGACCGTGTCGTCGGTCGCCGTGTCGGGCAGCAGGTTCGCGAGGATGCGGTCGGCCGCCTCCTCCAGCGAGCCCAGGGGCGCGCGCAGCTGAGCGCGCAGCGCGTCCATCCCGGTGTCGATGTCCTGGCCCGGGGCCTCGATGAGGCCGTCGGTGTACAGGGCCACGGTCGCGCCCTCGGGGAGCTCGATCTCGACCGACCGGTAGGGTACGCCGCCCACCCCGAGGGGCACCCCGAGCACGTCGCCGACGGTGTGCACCGTCCCGTCCCGGTGGCGCACCAGGGGCGGGGGGTGACCGGCGTTGGCGACGCGGGCGCGGCCGGTGTGGGGGTCGTAGACGAGGTACAGGCAGGTCGCCCACTCGATGCCGGCCTCCTGGGCGCAGACGTCGAGTTCCTCGAGCAGGGCCGCGGGCTCCGTGGTGTGCCGGGCGAGGGTCTCCGCGGTGATCCGCAGCTGGCCCATGGCCGCGGCGGCGGGGACGCCGTGTCCCATCACGTCTCCGACGACGAGTGCCACCCGGTCGCCGGGCAGGGTGATCGCGTCGTACCAGTCGCCGCCGACCTCGGTGAGGCGGCTGCCCGGCAGGTAGCGGTGGCTGATGTCCACGTACGGGCCGGACGCGGGGGCGCTGGGCAGCAGGGCCCGCTGGAGGGTGAGGGCGATCTCCCGGACCCTGCTGTACAGCCGGGCGTTGTCCAGGCACAGGGCGGCCCGGGAGGCCAGTTCGCCGGCGAGGCCGAGGTCCTCCTGTGCGAAGGCCGGGCGGGCGGCGGACCGGCCGAACATGGTGATGCCCTGCACCGTGCCGCGGGCGATGAGCGGTGCCATGAGGATGCAGGCCAGCCCGCTGTCCAGCAGCAGCTGCGCCCGCTGCCGGTGCACGACGGTGTGGGTCACGAACTCCTCGTTGACCGTGACGCACAGCGGGCGGCCCGTGCTCACCATCTGGTGGATGCTGGAGCCCGGCGGGTACGTGACCTTCTCCAGGCCGCTCACGAGCTCGACGGCGGGTTCGGGGAGCGTGGTGCCGGAGGCGATCCGGCGGGTGCTCAGGGGCAGCGCCGGGTCGAACGCCTCGGTCTCGTCCATCCACTCCACGAGTTCGACGACGCAGGCGTCGCAGAAGTCCGGGACGGCCGCGTCGACCAGCTCGCGTGCGGTGACGTTCAGGTCCAGGGTGGTGCCGATGCGGGCCGTGGCCCGGTCGAGCAGGGCGAGGCGCTGACGGGCGGCCGTCGCCTCCAGGATGGCCTGCTCCCGGTCGGTCACGTCCAGCAGCAGTCCGCCCACACCGCGCCGGGTGTCCCCCGCGCCGCTGAGCGGGAAGAAACTGACCGAACGCACCTGGTCGCGGTCCGGGTGGCCCGGTGTGCGCAGCCCCACGAGGGTGCCGATCACGGGCCGGCCCCCTTGGGCCACGGCCCGCAGCATGCGCTGGTACTCCCCGCCGTCCGAGGTGATCATGATGTCCGCCATCCGGCGGCCCAGGTGCTCCTCGAGCGGGACCCCGTCCATGTCGGCGAGTGCCTGGTTGAGATGGACGTAGCGCAGCTCCTCGTCCAGCATGACCAGGCCGATCGGGCAGGTCTCGAAGAGGGCGTCGAGGAAGGACAGGTTGGTCTTCACCCGGTCCAGCTCGTCCCCCCGGCTCGCCAGTCCCAGCACCACGGAGACGCCCGTGGCCCCGGTCATCGGGAAGACCCGGAAACCGCAGTCGAACACCGTGCCGTCGCGGTGCAGTGCGGGCAGCCGTACGCGGAAGTAGCCGAGGGCCCGGGCGCGCTCCGCGAGGTGCGCGGCCGCACCCGGACCCTCGCCGGGGGCCGGCTCGGGGAAGAGGAGCGCCGCGGGCCGCGACAGCACCGCACGGGTCTCGTGGCCGAAGAGGTTCTGGGCTCCGGGGCCCCAGTAGCAGACCCGGTCCTCGTCGTCGATGCCGAAGACGGCCACGACCACGTGTTCCAGCAAGGACCCCGGTTCGGACCGAATCGGGCCGGGATCCTCCGCGCCCACCAGCCGGTCCGGTGGCATCGGCAGGCCCCCTTCTGCGCACGGCTCGCGCGCGTGGCTGGCCGGAGCCCGCGCTGCGGACACGGGCTGCCCCCTCAATTCTGCCCGCCATCGGGAAGGAAGACATCACGGCGGCGCACGGGAGCCGCCCGGTGACCGTCCGTGGCACCGGCAGCCGGCGTGCGCGGGTGCGTGCGGGTGCGGGTGCGGGTGCGGGCCCGGCAGCATCGTGTGGGCGAACGGCGCGCTGCATTTCTGCACCGGCTGGGCGGGCGCCGGTCTTCGCCGTCGCTCCCCGGACGGCCTTCGGCTTCGGCCAGGGCGAGCCGCCGGCCGCGGTGGCGCTTCTGCGCGCCTGCGCCGAGTTGCCCCCGGTGCCGGGACCGGGCAGGTCACGGGCCGTTTCCCGGCCGGCCCGCCGATGGGCAACGGGAAACCCGTCGACCGCCGCGGGCAGCCGGGCAAGGCTGAAGGCGTCAGCACGTCAGCACCGAGGCAACCCAACAGGGGGACATGATGCGCAAGATGATCCGCGGCGCCGCCGCGCTCGCCACCGCCGCCGCGGCCGTCGTGGCACTGAGCGGCGCGGCCGACGCCAAGCCTGCCGACGACTGGGCCGGTTGTCCGTCCGGGGCGGTCTGCATCTACCCGCAGAACCAGAACCCGGCCGTCAAGCCGAGCCAGATCTTCTACAGCTACGGAGCCCACAACCTGAGCAACCAGTTCGGCAACCACTGGGTCCTCAACAACCAGTACGGCGGAGCCACCGCGAGCCTGTGCACCGGATCCAACGGCGCCGGCTGCGGATCCCCCATCGCCGAGGGGACGGGCGTCTACGCCGACCTCGGGCCGATCAACTCCATCACCCTCAACCGGCCGTAACCGAGCACCCGTTCGCAGCCTTCCGGATCCGCCGCCCCGGCGGCTCCGGAAGGCTGCTGTTCTGCGCGTTTTTCCGCCACGCACGGCAGAACGCATCCTCCGCCGTCCGACCCCCGCGGTAGCCTGGGACCTTCCATCTCACAACCTGGGCGCGCTGCGCCATGGGGGATGCCGTGGGGGACCCGGACCGCGGACGGAACACCGATCACCAGCACGATTCACCTGAGGCAACCAAGGCCGCCGAGGCCGCCGAGGCCGCCGAGCAATCCGCCGCGTCCTTTCCCGCCCGGTTGAGGCGGTTGCGGGTGCAGCGCGGCCTCTCGCTGGCCGACCTGGCCCGCCGGACGCACTACAGCAAGGGCTACCTGAGCAAGATCGAGACCGGCGCCAAGCGCGTCACCCTCGACGTCGCGCAGCGCTGCGACCTGGTACTGGGGGCCGGGGGCGCCCTCGTACGGCTGGTCCCGGAGGCGGAAGTCCCAAGGGCCCGGGCGGGATCCGGCCCGGGCGCGGGCGCCGGGGCCGGTTCCGGTTCCGGTTCCGGGGCGGGTTCCGGGGCGGGTTCCGGGGCCGGTTCCGCCCCGCCGGCCGGGCCCCAGTCGCCGGGCGAGTGCCCCTACCGCGGCCTCGCGGCTTTCACCCCACGTGACGCGGGCTGGTTCTTCGGCCGCGACCGGGTGACCGCCGCCCTGGTCGAGCGGGTCTTCGAGCGGATCGGCAGCGGCCCGCTGATGCTCGTCGGCCGGTCGGGCGCCGGCAAGTCGTCCCTGCTCAGCGCAGGTCTCGTACCGGCGCTGCGGTGCACCGGCGGCTTCCCGATGGCGGGCGCCGACGGGTGGCCGGTCGTACGGTTCACGCCGACCGCGCATCCGCTCCAGGAGCTGCTGGACTGCACCGCGAAGGTGCTCGGCGGCGATCTCGGCATCACCGTACGGGAGCTGCGGGACCGGCCGGAACGGCTGCTCGAAGCCGTCCACGGGCGGGCGGACGACACCACGGCGGAATCCGGGGGGCGCCGGCTCCCCACCGTCCGGCCGGTTTTGCTCGTCGATCAGTTCGAGGAACTTTTCACCCTCTGCTGCGACGAGGACGAGCGGCGCGCGTTTGTCCGGGCACTGTGCGCCCTGGCGACATCGGGGCCGGGGCCTGCGGCACACGACCCGGCCGTCGTCGTGCTCGGCGTCCGGGCCGACTTCTCCGGCAGCTGCCTGGACCTTCCCGAGCTGGCCCCGGTCTTCACCGACGGGCTGTTCGTCCTCCCCCCGATGTCCGTGGCGGAGCTGCGCGAGTCGATCACCCGCCCGGCGGAGCTCGCCGGGCTCACGCTCGAACCGGGCCTGGTCCCCCTGCTGCTGCGGGACGCGGGCTTGCGCGAGGAGCCCGGAACACCGGCCCCGGAGGCCGGGCCCGGGGACACGCCGTCCGGTGCGCTGCCGCTGGTGTCCCACGCGCTGATGGCCACCTGGCAGCGGCGCGAGGGGGCCGTGCTGACCGTCTCCGGCTACGAGGACACGGGCGGTATCCAGGGCGCGGTCGCGCATACGGCCGAGAGCGTGTTCGCCCGCCTGTACCCGGCCGAGCAGCGGACGGTCCGCCGCCTCCTGGTCGCGCT
The DNA here is from genome assembly GCF_040655295.1 of Streptomyces sp. NPDC050448. Classification (NCBI taxonomy): domain Bacteria; kingdom Bacillati; phylum Actinomycetota; class Actinomycetes; order Kitasatosporales; family Streptomycetaceae; genus Streptomyces; species Streptomyces sp. NPDC050448. The sequence goes on from NZ_JBFAJR010000007.1 coordinate 131,266, forward strand.
GATCCATGTCGCGGACGGCACGGGGGCGACGCGGCGGCGGATGGGCCGGGCCGCGCTGATGGAGCAACTGGCCGACGCGGACCGGGCCGCGGCGGCCCTCGACGCCTTCGTCCGGGCCCGGCTGATCACAATGGACAGCGACACCGTCGAGATCACCCACGAGGCGCTGCTGCACGCCTGGCCGCGGCTGCGCGCCTGGATCCACGCCGACCGGGACGGGCTGCTGGTCCACCGGCAACTGGCCCGTGCCGCCGAGGAATGGGAGCGCGAGGGCCGCGATCCGTCCGTCCTGTACCGCGGGACCCGGCTGGAGACCGCCCGGGCCTGGCCCGACGAGCTCGGCGGCAGGAGCCCGCTCAGCCCCCGGGAGGCGGCCTTCCTCCGCGCGAGCCAGGCCGCGGAGGACGCCCGGCGGACCCAGTCCAGGCGCCAGGTCCGGCTGCAGCAGCGGATGCTGGCCATGCTCGTCGCCCTGCTGGCCGTGGCCCTGACCGCCGGGGCGCTGGCGTACCGGCAGCGGGCGGGCGCGCTTGGCCAGGAGCGCATCGCCCGTTCGCAGGCCCTCGCCGTGCAGTCCACCTCCCTCGCCGCCGGTCAGCCCGAGGCCTCGATGCGGCTCGCCGAGGAGGCGTACCGCCTCGATGCGACTCCCCAGGCGCGGGGCGCGCTGCTGAGCACGCAGTCCCAGCCGTTCCTCGCCCGTCTCGGCGGGCACAGCGGACCGGTCAACGCGGTGGCCTTCGCCCCGGGGAACCGGCTGCTGGCGACCGCCGGTTCCGACGGGAAGGTGCTGCTGCGGCGGGTCGCGGACCGGCGGACGACGGTGACCCTGACGACGGCGGGCCGGGTCCGCGCGGTCGCCTTCGGCCCCGACGGCCGGACCCTCGCGGCGACGTCCACGGACGGTCCGGTACGGCTGTGGGACACGGACGGACACGGCCTCGCGGTGCTCCCCGCGCTGACGGCGGACGCCCGGGCCGTGGCCTTCGCGCCCGACGGGCACACCCTCGCCGTCGCGTGCGCCGACGGGACGGTCCGGCTGTGGGATCCCGCGGGCGGCCGGTCAGAGGTGGCGGCCCTGGCCGGGCACACCGCGAGGGTCAACGCGCTGGCGTACGCGCCGGACGGCAGAACGCTGGTGTCGGCGGGCGCCGACCAGACGGTACGGCTGTGGGATCCGGTGGGGGCCCGTCAGCTCGCCGTCCTCGAGGGGCACACCGGCGAGGTGCTGGGCGTGGCCTTCGCGCCGGACGGGCGGACGGTGGCCTCCGGGGGCGTCGACCGGACCGTGCGGCTGTGGGACGTGGCCGAGCACCGTACGACGGCGACGCTGACGGGGCACAACGACGACGTCAACGCGGTCGCCTACACCCCGGACGCCGCCACGGTCGTCAGCGCGAGCGGCGACGGCACCACCCGGCTGTGGGACGTACGCAGCGGCCGGCTGACCTCGACGCTGTCCGGGCACACCGACTACGTGCTCGCGGTCGCGGTGGACTCCGGCGGCACGATGCTGGCCACCGCCGCCTTCGACCAGTCGGTGGTGCTCTGGGACCTGCGCGGTCCGGTCCTGACCTCGCGCCCGTTCACGGAGATCTGGCATGCCGCGTACAGCCCGGACGGGAAGCTGCTGGCCACCGCCGACGCCGATCACACGGTGCTGCTGTGGGACGTCGCCGCGCGGCGGGTGGTCGCGACGTTCGAGGGTCACACCGAGACGGTGTTCTCGGTGGCCTTCTCCCCCGACGGGCGGATGCTGGCCTCGGCGGGCTCCGACGGGACGGTCCGGCTGTGGGACGTGGCCTCCCGTACGGCCCTGGACACGCTCACCGGTCACAACGGGACCGTGTTCGCGGTGGCCTTCGCCCCGGACGGGCGGACGCTGGCCTCGGCCGGCTCCGACCGTACGGTCCGGCTGTGGGACGTGGCCTCCCGTACGCCCCTGGGCACGCTCACCGGTCATACCGACTTCGCGAACGACGTGGTGTTCAGCCCGGACGGCCACATGCTCGCCAGCGCCGGCGACGATCTGACGGTACGTCTGTGGGACGTGCCCGGACGGCGGCCGCTGGCCTCGCTCACCGGTCACGCGGGCGCGGTACGGGCCGTCGCGTTCAGCCCGGACGGGCGGACGCTGGCGAGCAGCGGCAACGACGGCACCGTACGCCTGTGGGACGCCCGGCGGTTCGTGGCCGGGGCCGTGCTGGCGGGCCACACCGGCTCCGCGCGCGGCATCGCCTTCTCCCCCGACGGACGGACGCTGGCCAGCAGCGGCAACGACCGCACGGTGCGGCTGTGGGACGTGGCCGGGCGGCGGCTGTGGGCCGCCCTGACGGGCCACGGCAGCGCGGTGTGGGGCGTCGTGTTCTCCCCCGACGGGCGGACGGTGGCCAGCAGCAGCAACGACGGCACGGTGCGGCTGTGGAATCCGGACCCCGGGGCCCGGCTGGCGGAGACCGGCCGGCTGGGCGCGGCGGAACGGCCCTGACCGGCGGGGGTTTCCCAGGGGTTTCCCGTTGCCCGTCCGGGTGGGGTGACGCCGGGACCTCGACGCGGGGAGGCCGCGGCACGCAGGCTCGTCCCGTGTGCGGCACAGGTCAACGGCCGCCCCCGCCACGGCGCTTCCCCATGGCACTGCCCCACGGCGCTTCCCCACGGCAACGAGAAACGAGGATCCCGCATGCTTCGCCGGTCCGGTCTCATCGGCACACTCATCGCACTCCTGGTCTGCCTCCTGTGGACCCCCGCCTCGGCGGCGGCCTCCGACGGTTCGTGCCGGGTCCTGGCCCCGGGGGCGTCCGCCGCCGCCGAGCGGGCCGTCGGCGCCGCCTGCGCGCAGGTCTCGGCCGACGTCTGGTACACGTGGGGCGGCGGCCACGGTCCGCAGCCCGGCCCCACGTACGGGCAGGTGGACCCTACGGATCCGGCCAGCGAGCACGATCCCGAGCGGCTCGGCTTCGACTGCTCGGGACTGGTGCGCCACGCCTACGCCCAGGCCACCGGGTCGGACATCCTGAACGGGGTCGCCGGCGCCCAGTACTACACGCCCCACGCCGCCGAACGCTTCACCGCGGCCCAGGGTTTGGCACCGCTGCTCCCCGGCGACCTGCTGGTGTGGGGCACCTCCCGGGACCTGCACCACATCGCGATCTACCTGGGCGCGGGCAGGATGGCGGAGGCCCGGCAGTCCGGTACGAAACTCATGGTCAGCGACGTCCGGCTGAACGGCGGCTACTACGGGGCGGTCAGGATCGACCCCGGTCCGGTGACGGGGCACGTGTTCCGGACCTGGGGCACCGGTGTCTGGACCAAGGCCCAGCCGTCCACCGCGGCCGCGCGTGTCTACGCCTTCCCGGAGCCGACGACGATCCGCGTCGAGTGCCAGAAGCACGCGGAGAAGGTCACCTCCGACGGCCACACCAACGACGCCTGGTCCTATCTGCCCGACTACAAGGCGTGGGTCACCAACATCTACGTCCAGGGCCCCGCGTGGCTGGAAAACGTCCCTGCCTGCACGTTCTGAGGCGGCCCGTACCCGGCCCGCTCCGGCCGGCACGTACGATCGCAGGCTGCGGCCTTGATCACCCCTTCGGGTGAATCCGCGACCACGAAACCCTTCCCGTCACTCCGTAGTTGAGGAACAACGTGCGCCTGCCTCTCGACCGACGCCTGACTCTCAGTGCCGCCCTGCTCGCCGTGGTGGCCGGTGTGGTGCCGGCGACCGCCGCCCACGCCGCCACGGCCCCGTTCTCCGCGGCGACGGCCAAGACCGCTGCGCCGACGCCCGATCTCGAGGCCGTGACCCAGGCGCTGAAGAACACCACCGCGGTCGGTGCGCCCGGGGCCATGGTCCGGATCACCGGTTCCGGTGCGCCGCTGACCAGTGCGGTGGGTGTGCAGGACCGGACCACGGGTGCGCCCATGGACGTGAACGGCCGCTTCCGGATCGGCAGCGTCACCAAGACGTTCTCCAGCGTCGTGCTGCTCCAGCTGGTGGACGAGGGCAAGATCAGCCTGGACGCCCCGGTCAACCAGTACCTGCCCGGCCTGCTCCCCGACGACCGGATCACGGTCCGTCATCTGCTCACCCACCGCAGCGGGTTGGCGGACTACACGAACGCCATGTTCGACAAGACCGTGCCCGGCTTCGAGGCCGTCCGGAACAAGGTCTTCACCTATCAGGAGCTGGTCGCCCTCTCGCTGCGCGAGCCGCGCACGACCGAGCCGGGCGTCTCGTACAAGTACTCCAACACCAACTTCGTGGTCGTCGGCATGCTCATCGAGAAGGCCACCGGGAACGGCGTGGCCAAGGAGTACGAGCGCCGCATCATCAAGCCCCTGAAGCTGAAGAACACCTCGTACGTGCACCCCTCGACGGTGATCAAGGGTGCGCACCTGCACGGCTACCTCCACCCGGACGAGGCCGGGGCGCCGCTCGTCGACTCCACCGAGCAGACGGTGTCCTGGGCACAGTCCGCCGGTGCGATGATCTCGAACGCGGCCGACCTGAACACCTTCATGTCCGCGCTGCTCGGCGGCAAGCTGCTGAAGCCGGGCACGCTGGACGCCATGCTCACCATGACGCCGACGGACACCACGAACACCCGCTTCTACGGTCTGGGCCTGCGCCGCTACGACCTGTCGTGCGGCACCTCGGTGTACGGGCACACGGGCACGGTCCAGGGCTTCTACACGTACGCCTTCGCCACCCGTGACGGAAAGCGCAGCCTCGCCGCGGTGGCGAACACCTCGAACAAGGGCGATGCGAACACGGCCCTGGGCGGCACGCTCGAGGGCGCGTTCTGCGGGAAGAAGGCCCCGGCGGCCCCCACCGCCAAGCGCAGCTTCGCGCTGATCCCGCCCCTGACCGCGGCCCCGGCCGAGCAGGACCTCCCGGAGCACAGCGCGCGCTGACCTCCGCAGCCGAAAGCCCGGGCGGGGAAGGACCGCGCGTCCTTCCCCGCCCGGGTCCAGGTCGAACTCGCAGTCCCGCAGAGCCGAAGGGCTGCTCCTGCCTGATCAAGTAGCCGGGAACCGGGCCGGCAGCCGGGGCCGGGTGCGGCGGCCGGGCCGCACCGGCCGGGTGGCGGATGTCGTCAGTGCGCGGATCCGGTCGGTGAAGTCCGGGTCGGGCAGCGGCAGTTCGAGATCGTCGTCGACGTAGCTGACGGCGGCCGAGACGTACTCCATCACGGCCTTGACGGTGCTGGAACCGCGCCTCGACCCGCCCCCGCTGGGCCGCAGCGCCCGCAGGACGCGCAGGGTCGTGGGCAGGCTCGCATCGGCGGCGAGGTTGCGCGCAGCCCCGTCGAAGACCACGGTGGCCTCGTCCGGCGCGCGCGACGCATCCGCCGCATCCACCACGTCCCGTGGTGCGCGAAGGGCGCCGTCCGCTGCCTGCCTGATGGCGGACGGGGTCGTCTGGCGCCGCCACCAGACCGCTTCGTGGTTCTCCCCCAGGGCGAGGTGGTGGAGGTACAGGCAGTACGAGGCGATCGAGTCCCCGGCGCCGGCCGCGTACTGCCACCAGAAGCGGGCGGAGTCCTCGGCGTCGGTGAGCAGCAGGATGCATCCGAGGACGCGCGCGCCGGAGGGGTGGGGCAGCTTGTGCGTGAGGAAGTCGCCCAGGGCGACGACGGCGGCGCCGGTGACGGCCGTTTCGCACAGCGCCCGGAGGTCGCGCGCGGCTCCCCGCATGTCCTTCTGCGGTTCGCCCGTCGCCGCGCCGGGCTCCGGCGCACCCGCCCGGTGGTGCGGTGTGCAGCCGGTGTCGGCGATGTCGGCGGGCGCGCTCGAGGTGTCGTGGAGCCGGGCGCGGGCCAGCAGCTGGTCAATGGTCGAGGTCACCTGAGTGTCCCTCCTCGGTGGTGCTGTCCGGGTACAGGGCGGCGTGCAGGTTGCGCTTGGCGTGCCGTGCGGTGGACCGTACGGCGGCGAGGGAGACACCCAGTTCGTCTGCCGCCCGGACGTCCTCCAGGCCGCACAGGTACAGCAGGACGATGACGTCCCGCTGCAGGGGCGCGAGGTCTGCGACGGCCCGGAAGAGGGCCATGGACTCCTCGACCTGGGCCATCGGGTCCGGGGCGAGGTCGAGGGCGACCGTGTCGAAGGCGGCCTCGACGAGGGAGGGGCGGCCGTTGTCCTTCGGGGCGTGTTCGAGCACGGTCTGGCGCAGGATCGGCCACGCGAACCGCTCGGGGTTCTCGCTGGCGAGTGCGTCGTGCCACAGCATCAGCAGGAGCATGAAGACGTCGCCGACGGCCTTCTCGACGAGGCCGGGGCGGCGCAGGAACGCCGAGGCGTAGCAGGTGTAGTGCGGGCGGTGCATCTGCTGGAAGGCCAGGTAGTCCAGGGGGACCGAAGCGGCTGTGGCACGGTGGCGGGCGCCGCCCTCGTGGAGGCAGTCCTTGATCCACGAGGTGCGCTTGCCGACGTCCCGCGCGGCCAGTACCCAGCGCAGCCGCATCGTGTCGTACGGCAGGCCGGGCCGGTCCAGCGCGAGGAGCACCGTTCGGACGAAGACCCAGCGGGGATAGCGTCCGACGGCCCGCAGCAGTTCGGAGATGTGCCCCTTGGGCCGGCCGGTGCGCGCCTGGAGCTCGTCCAGCGTCACTCCCCTGCCGTGGACGGCATCGCGCAACGGCTCCAGCCAGGCGCGGTGCGCCGGTCCGGTGCCCTCGGCGATGGGCCCCAGCCGGCGGCCCGGCTTGCCGCGCCGGCCCTGGGGGACGTCCTGGGGTGCCGAATGGAGGTTCATCCCCGCGGCTCCTCGTCCCGGTCGGACGCCTGCCCGGAGGGCCGCTCGCGGCGGCTCTCGGCGAGCCCCGTGCCCGCCTGCACGATCTGCTGCACGCCCAGCGCGGCCGACGGGATGAGCGCGGTGATGGCCGCGACGGGCTGTCCCGCCACCACCATCACCACGCTGAATGCGAAGATCGCTAAGAGCGCCACCACGGTGACGATCATCCGGTTGTTCTTCATCGCGCCGTCCTCTGGCTGTTTGCGCCCTGGTTGATGTCTGTACGGGATCCGGCTCCTGGCGTTGCCGGCGCCCCCCTCAAGAGCCGAAGCAAGCATGGAGTGAACAGAGTTGGACACGTGCGAAAAAAGCAGAACGGGGAACAATCAGAACTGCGTGTCGGCCAGCGGGAGGCGGGCCACCAGACGGGCGCCGACCGGGGCGTCCTCGACGGTGAGGGAGCCGCCCAGCCGGGTCGCGATGTCGCGGGCTATGGCCAGGCCGAGGCCCGTGCCCCCCTCGTCGCGGCTGCGGGCGTCGTCGAGGCGGGTGAACCGCTCGAAGACCCGCTCCCGGTCGGCGGCCGGGATGCCCGGCCCGTCGTCACGGACCTCCAGTACGGCGGTGCGCCGGGCCGCATCGACCCGCAGCACGAGCCGGACCCGGCCGTCGGCGTGACGCTGGGCGTTGTCGAGGAGGTTGGTGACCAGCCGGGAGAGCCACAGCGTGCTGCCGCGCACGGTGGCCTCGGGAGCGATCTCCATGTCGACGGGGATCCGGTCCCGCCTGCGCGACCGGGCCGCCTCGCGGGCGACGTCCGCGAGGTCGACGACTGCGGCCGGCGGAGGCTCCCCGGTGTCCAGGCGGGCCAGCAGGAGCAGGTCGGCGGCGAGGTCCTGCAGTCGTACGGTGTCCTCCAGGGCCCCGCTGACCAGCTCGCCCCACAGCGCCGGATCGGGGTGGGCCTGGGCGACCTCCAGCTGGGTGCGCAGCACCGTGATCGGGCTGCGCAGCTCGTGCGAGGCGTCGGCGATGAACCGGCGCTGGCGGATCCCGGCGGCTTCCAGCCGGTCCAGGGTGGTGTTCATGGTGACGGCGAGCCGGGCGATCTCGTCCTGGCTGCGCGGCACCGGCACCCGGCGGTGCAGGTCGCGGTCGCTGATCTCGGCGACCTCGGCGCGGATCGCCTCGACGGGGCGCAGCGCCCAGCCGGTCACCCGCCAGGTGACCAGGGCCACGGTGAGCACGAGCAGCGGAACCCCGAAGGCCAGCGCGCCGGTGATGATGTCGTCGGCGGCGTCGGCCTGCCGCAGCGAGGTTCCCGCGTAGACGGTGACCAGTCCCTCCCCGGTGACGGTGGTGACCTGGACCACGCGGTGGCGGCGGTCGCCGCGGGCCGGGCCCTCCTTCCAGGTGCCGCGGACCGTGCCGGGTTTGCCCGGGCGGGCCGGGGAGAGGGCGGGGCGGCCGGCGAGGTTGGGGCTCGCCGCCAGGACGCGGCCCTCGGCGTCGACGACCTGGAGGAAGTCGGTGTCGCGCCCGGGTGTCAGTACGGTGTCGAGCCGGCCCGCGGCCACGAGCCCGGCGGTGGAGAGGGCCTGCCGTTCGGCGTCGGCCTGGGCTCCCCGCATCAGGTTGCCGTCCAGCATCCCGAGCAGGGCGAAGGAGGCGGCGCCGAGGGCGAGGGCCACCACCGTGGAGGCGCCGAGCGTGGCCCGGGCGCGGACGGACCGGGGGCGCAGGCGCCGCGCGAGGTCACGGATCCGCCCGAGGTCACGGATCTGGCGGAGGGCGCGGATCCGGCGGAGGGCGCGCAGGGGAACACGGCCGGGGGACCGGACGGCGCCACCGGTCTTCGGTTCAGCCACCGTCGGCCGCCAGCCGGTAGCCCGCGCCGCGGACGGTTTCCACTGCGGCCCTGCCGAAGGGTGCGTCGATCTTCCGGCGCAGGGCGCTGACGTGGACCTCGACGACGTTCAGATCGCCCTCGTAGGCGGCGTCCCAGACGTTCTCCAGTATCTCCCGTTTGGGTACGACCTCCCCGGCCCGCCGGGCCAGGTAGACGAGGACCGCGAACTCGCGCGAGGTCAGCCGGGCTTCGGTACCGGCGCGGGTGCACCGCTGCCGGGCCGGGTCGATCACGAGATCGCCGAACTCCATGATCTGCGGGCTGCGGCGGCCGGTGCGCCGGATGAGGGCGCGCAGCCGGGCGACCAGGACCACGTAGGAGAACGGCTTGGAGAGGAAGTCGTCCGCGCCCGTGTCGAGGGCCTCCGCCTCGTCGTACTCGCCGTCCTTGGCGGTGAGCATCAGGATCCCCGACTCGCAGCCGCTCGCGCGCAGCCGCGCGCAGACCCGGTAGCCGTTGAGCCCGGGCAGCATGATGTCGAGCACGATGGCGTCGTAGTCGTGCTCGCCGGCCAGCCACAGGCCCTGCGGGCCGTCGTGGGCGACGTCCACGGTGAAGCCCTCGGCCTGCAGACCCCGCTGGAGGGCCGCGGCGAGCCGTCGTTCGTCCTCGACCACCAGTACGCGCATGGGGACAAGGTTCTCAGGTCGCGTCGGCGGCTTGCTGAAGAGGTCTTCAGCCGGCTTCAGCGGGGCTTCAGCATCCGGCGGGCAGGCTCTGCCGAGCCGGGCGGCGTGCCCGGAGAACGCGAGGAGCATATCGATGACTCAGTCCAGTCCCCAGCCCCCCGAGCCGCCCGCGGTCACGGGCGAGGCCAAGGCCGACGCCGGTACGGCGGCGGGCCGCCGCGGCCGGGTGGTCCGGCTGGTCCGTGAGGGGCGTACGCGATGGGTCGCCCTCGGGCTGGTCGTCCTGGTCGGCGGCGGGGCGGCAGCGGTGGCGGCGGCCGAGCACGGCCACAGGGAGCACATGCGGGGCGGCTTCTCCGCCGAGGAGCTCGGGCACGGCCGCGGCGACAAGCCGGCGGAGGGCCGGATGGGCCCGAAGCTGCACAAGGGCGGCGCGCCCGAGGCCGTCGACGGCGACCGCGGCTTCCCGGGCCGGGCACCGGGAGGCCGCGGTCCCGGGGGCCGGGCGGACGGATCCGGGAAGGCCGCCCCGGTGCCGCTTCCCGCGCTGCCGGCGGCCCAGGCCCTGGAGAAGGCGACGGCCGCCGTTGAGGGCGGCAAGCTCGAATCGCTGCGGGTCGTCGCGCAGCAGGGCGGCGGCAGCGCCTGGCTGGCCGTGGTCCTCGGTCCGGACGGGGTGCGGCATGCCGTGACCCTGGCCGGCGCCGACGGCGCGGTCACCGGCAACACCGTTGCCGGGAAGGGACCGCTCGGTCCCCGCTGACCGCGCTCCCGGCCGTCCGCTCCGCACGGCGGGGCGGACGGCGGACGGCGGGGCGGCGGACCGGCCGGCCGGCAGCCGGTCAGTGCGCCGGTCGGTCGGAAGGGACTGCCGTCACGCTCCCCCGGAGTGGACCGGGTCCAGGACGGGGGAAGGGACTGCCGTCACGCTCCCCCGGAGTGGACCGGGTCCAGGACGGCGAGGTCCTCGGCGGAAAGGCGCAGGGCGCCGGCGGCCACGTTGGCGGTGAGGTGGTCCGGGTTGCCGGTTCCGGGGATGGCCAGGACGTGCGCTCCGCGGTGCAGGGTCCAGGCCAGCCGGATCTCGGCGGGACCCACTCCGTGGGCGCGGGCCACGGCGAGCACCTCCGCGCGTTCGGCGCCGCTCGCGCCTGCTTCGCGTCCCGCACCGGCGATCGAGTAGAACGGCACGAACGCCACGCCCTGCTCGCCGCAGGTACGCAGGAAAGCGTCCTGCTCGGGCCGGGCACCGAGCCCGTACGGGTTCTGTACGCAGACCACCGGTGCGATGGCCCGGGCTTCGGCGAGGTGCTCGGGCTGCACGTTGGAGAGGCCGAGGTGGCGGATCAGACCCGCCTCGCGCAGGTCGGCCAGGGCGCCGAAGCGCTCGGCGATCGAATCGGTCCCGACGATGCGCAGGTTCACCACGTCGAGGTGGTCGCGGCCGAGCTGGCGCAGGTTCTCCTCGACCTGGCCGCGCAACTGCTCCGGGGTGGCGTGGGGCAGCCACTGCCCCGACGGGGACCGGCCGGGGCCGATCTTGGTGGTGATGACGAGGTCCTGCGGGTACGGCGCAAGGGCCTGGTTGATCAGCTCATTGGCGGACCGCAGCGGGGAGAAGTAGAAGGCGGCGGTGTCGATGTGGTTCACGCCGAGCTCGACGGCGCGGCGCAGTACGCCGATCGCCCGGCCGCGGTCGCCGGGAGCGGCGCCGGGGTCGAACGCCGCGCCGTTCTGGGGCAGGCGCATCGCGCCGAAGCCGATGCGGTTCACTTCGAGGTCGCCGAGTTTCCAGGTGCCCGATGCACCTGCTGTGATCGTCCGAGAGGTCATGCCGGAATGATCTCCGCGCGGTAGGCTCGAGGCCATTGATTCAGGCATGTGCGAATCCAAGGAGGTCTCGTCCTGGCGGAGTTGGCCTTCTCGGCGGGCGATCTGGCGCAGATGCGGTTCGCCGTCTCGCCGTTGTGGGAGGTGGTGACCAGCTTCCGGCGCCTGCTGAACGCCGCCGCCGCGTCCCCTGTGTACCGGCCCTGGGCGGAGCAGGTGCAGCCCCGGGTGGCGGCCGCAGGGCTGGACCGGGGCTGGCTCGCCGAGCTGATCCCGCCCTCCGGATACCTGCCCCACTTCCTCAACCCTGCGCCCGCCGGACCGGCCCCCGCCCTGGCCGCCGAGCTGGCCGGGGTCCTGGCCGCTCCCGACGCCCCGGTCCGCCGCAATCTCGACCACCTGTGCCACCACCAGGGCCCGCTCGGCCCCCGGGCGCGGGCCCTCCACGCGGATCCGCAGGCCCGGCTGCCCCGGCTGGCAGAGGAGATCGAGGCGTACTGGCAGCTCGCGCTCGCCCCGTACTGGGCGCGGATCCGCTCGGTGCTGGAGGCCGATGTCTTCCACCGGGCCCGGCAGGCCGCCGAGCAGGGCGCCGGGCACGTCATCAACGAGCTGCACAGCGCGGTGCGCTGGGACGACAACGCGCTGCGTCTGGTGCGCCGCACCAGACCCCTGTCCCGGGAGACGGCGGGCAGGGGACTGCTGCTGGTCCCCTCGGCCTTCCTCGGGCCGGGCCTGCTCACCCGGATGACCCCGCCGGACCCGCCGCAGCTCGCCTACCCGGCGCGCGGGGTCGGCACGCTGTGGGCGTCACGGCCGCCGGCCGCGAAGGCGGACGCCGTCGCCGCGGTGCTCGGCCGTACGCGGACCCTGCTGCTGACGGAGCTCGAGGCGCCGGCCTCCACCACCGAGCTGGCCCGCCGTACGGGGCTCTCGGCGGCCGGGGTGTCGCAGAACCTGACCGCGCTGCGCGACGCCGGTCTGGTCAGCGCGCACCGGGCCGGCCGCTCGGTGCTGTACGCCCGCACCGCCGTCGCCGAGGCGCTCCTCGCCGCGTCCGCCTAGAACGGCTTGGTGGGGAGGTACTTGCCGTCGAGGGTGATGACGGCGCGATCACCGCCCTCGGGGTCCGCGACCTTCCTGACGTCCAGCTTGAAGTTGATCGCGCTGATGATGCCGTCGCCGCACTGCTCGTGGACCAGGGCCTTGAGCGTGGTGCCGTAGACCTGGAGCATCTCGTGGAAGCGGTAGACGGTCGGGTCGGTCGGGATGCCGCCGGGGATCGAGCCCCGGGTCGGGATGGTCTGCAGGAGCAGCGCGGCGTCGGCGTCGAGGCCCAGGAGCTCGGCGACGGCCTCGGCGGAGGCGGCCGGCAAGGGGTGCTGTCCCAGCACCGCGGCGGTGACGAAGGCGACCGACAGACCGGCCGCGTCGGCGATCTGCTGCCAGGTGAGGTCCTTGCGGGTCTTGGCGTCGACAGCGGCGTTGGCCAGGGCCTGACGGGCGGAGGGGTCGAACTGGGCGTGGATCACGGAAGGTTCCCTTTCAGGGGTGGGGTGGGTGGTTCAGTGCCCGAGCGGGGCAGGGCGGCCGGTCGGGGCGGGCCGGGCCGGATCAGGCCGTGAGGGCGGCGGACCGGCCGGTGGCGGGGTCGATCCGCTCGACCGTGCCGGTGGGGATGTCGTAGACCCACCCGTGCAGGGTGACGGCGTCCGCGGCCAGAGCGCGGGCCACCGCGGGGTGCGTGGCGAGGTTCGCGAGCTGCGCGGCGACGTTGTTCCGGATCAGGACCCCGACCTCGTCCTCGGGCGCTCCGGCGGGGGCCGCGTGGCGCAGCCACCGGGCGATGGCGGGCAGGTCGGCGAGGTCGTGGCCGGCGGCGAGTGCGGTCATGGCTCCGCAGGCGGAGTGTCCGCAGACCACGATGTCGCGGACGCCCAGGACGGCGAGCGCGTACTCGATGCCGGCGGCGACACCGTCCGCGCCGTCGCCGTGGGTGCCGTCGCCGTGGGTGCCGTGCGGGTGGGTGCCGTGCGGGTGGGCCGGTACGAGGTTGCCGGCGGTCCGGATGACGAACAGCTCGCCCGGCTCCCGCTGGGTGATCAGCTCCGGGACGACGCGGGCGTCGGAGCAGCCGATGAACAGCGTCTGCGGCCGGTGGGTGGTGGCCAGGCGGGCGAACAGCTCCGCCTTGGCCGGGAAGACGTCCTGCTGAAAGTGCGCGACGCCTTCGGCGAGGTCTTGCACGGTCACTCCCTTCGGTGGGCCGGCCCTGGTCGGGCTGACGAGATCCACCATGCATGACCTGCTTCTATAGTGTCCAAGACGTAGTGAGCATGATCGTTATTGGTGCGATCTATAGTGGTGCTCATGCCTCTGGAACTGCGCCATCTCCGCTATCTGCTGGCCGTGGCCGAACACGGCAGCTTCACCCGCGCCGCCGAGGAGCTGCACATCTCGCAGCCCACGCTGTCGCAGCAGGTCAGGCAGCTGGAGCGGACCGTGGGCAGGCAGCTGCTGGACCGTACGGGGCGCGCCGTACGCCTGACCGACGCCGGCGCGGCCTTCGTCCCGTACGCGCGCCGCGCACTCCAGGACCTGGCCGCCGCCGAACGGGCCGTCCTGGACGTGGCGGACCTCTCCCGCGGCAGCCTGCGCCTCGCCATGACACCGACCTTCACCGCGTACCTGCTGGGCCCGCTGGCCGCGGAACTCCATGCCCGGCATCCCGGGATCACCCTGAACGTCAAGGAGATGACACAGGGTCAGCTGGAGTCGGCGCTGCTGGCCGACGCCGTCGACCTGGGGATCGCCTTCCAGGGCACGCACCTCCCCGGCGTCGCCGCCACCGGCCTGTCCACCGAGACCCTCGGCCTGGTGGTCGGCCCCGCCCACCCGCACGCCGGCCGTACCGAGCCGCTGCCCGTGTCCGAACTGGCCGCCTGCCCCCTCGCGTTGCTCACCGGCGACTTCGCGACCCGGGCCCACATCGACGCGTACTTCCACCGGCACCGGGTCCAGCCGCCGATCGCGGTGGAGGCCAACTCCATCAGCGCCCTCTCCGAGATCGTCCGGCGCACCGGACTGGCCACGGTGCTCCCCGACGCCCTCACCCGCGACCGGACCCCGCTGCACCCCGTCCCGCTCGACCCCGCCCTCCCCGCGCGGACCGTCGTCCTCCTGCGCCGCGAGAGCGCGTACGAGAGCGCCGCCTCCCGCGCCTTCGCCTCGCTCGCCCGGCAGTGGCCGGGCGGCTGAGGCCCGACTTTCGGATGAGGCCGGCTCAGGGCGGCTCAGGGCGGCTCGGGGTGGCTCGGGGCGGCTCAGGCCGTGAACACCGCTGCCGCCTCGTCGGCGTACGCACGCAGCATCGGTTCCAGGGCCGCCGGGTCGGCGGCGCCGCCGAGCAGCAGCCGCCGGAGCTCGTCCTCGGTGGCGTGGCTCAGCAGCCATGCACGGGCCCACTCCGGGTGCGCGGACCGGTCGGCGCTGCGGATGCGCGCTTCCGCGGCGGCGTAGGCGGCGCCCGGCACCCGGCCGGTGATGACCGGGAAGAAGTGCGTCTCCTCGGCCGCGATGTGCTCGGCGAGAAGATCCCGCTGGTCGGCGAGGAGGCCGGCCAACCGCCGGGCGTGGCGGCCCGGTTCGGCGGCGAAGCGGTCCGCGGCCGCGTCGCAGTCGGCCTGGAGCGCGTCGAGGGCCTCGTGGTCGTCGGCGAAGCGGACGATACCCGCCACCGCGTCGGCCGCGTCGGGAACGGCGTCCAGGATCACCGGCCACAGGATCTCGTCCTCGCCGCGGTGGTGGCCGCGTACGACGGCGTTGTAGCGGTGCACGTACCCGGCGACGGCCTCCGCCCGCGCCGGCCCGGCCGGTTCCGCGGACGCGGCCAGAGCGGCGAGCAGCCGCGCGAGACGCTCGATGTCGGCCAGCATCGCGCGGTGGGCGAGCCGGATGCCGGTGAGGTCCGCAGTCGTCGGAGGGCCGTACGGCCTCGCGGGGGTGGGGTGTTCGCTGTCCATACGGACGACTGTGCGCGCTGTCCCTCTGCGTCGGGTCAACGTTCGATGAACGCCGCCCGTCCGCCGCGGCATAGGCTCGCAGGTCTGTACCGTCACCACCTCGGGGGGAACCCACCATGCCGCCCACCGGGCCACAGTCCGTCGACCGCGCACTGGCGATCCTCGACGCCGTCGCCGACGCGGCCGGGCCGGTCAGCGCGAAGACGCTGGCCCGCCGGATGGAGTGCTCGCTGTCCACCGCCTACCACCTGCTGGCCCCGCTGACCGGACGCGGGTACCTCGTCCGCACCGCGCGGGGATACGTGCTGGGACCGCGCATCCCCGGGCTGCACCGGAGCCTGCGAAGGCATCTGGAGCCCGCGCCGCGCATGGCCGATCTGCTGACCCGGCTGCGGCGCGCCACCGGTGCCGAGGCGTACTACACCGCCTACCGGGGCGGCCTGATCACCGTCGTCGACACCACCGCCCCGGTCACGGACACGGCGAACCCGTTCACCCCCGGGAGGGAGACCCGGGCGCACGCCACCGCGCACGGCAAGGCGCTGCTCGCGGAACTGCCCCGGCCGCTGCGGCGGCGGTACCTGGCCGAGCACGGCATGGCCCGCCTGACCGGGGCCACCATCACCAGCGCCGAGCTGCTGGAGGCGGAGCTTTCCCGGGTCCGCGGGCAGGGCTTCGCCGTCTCCATCGGGGAGGCCGATCCCGCGTACACCTGCCTGGCCGTCGCCCTGCCGCGCGGGAGCGGCCACGACGGCGACGTGGTGCACGCCCTGTCGGTGTCGCTGCCGGCCGAGGAGTTCCGGCGGCGTCCGCAGGAGATCCGGACCGCGCTCGCGCAGGCCGCGGCGGACTGCGCCTGACGCCCGGCCCGCCGGTTTTCCGGCTCTGCCGGAAATACGGTGCGATGCGGATGCGCGGCCGACGGCGGCCTGCCAGCCTGGTGGGCATGATCTTCATCGCCGTCAGGTTCGACGTCCGTCCGGAGCACAGCGACAACTGGCTCACGCTCGTCGACGACTTCACCCGGGCCACCCGCGACGAGCCGGGCAACCTCTTCTACGACTGGACGCGCAGCGTCGACGACCCCAACAAGTACACGCTCCTGGAAGCCTTCACCGATGCCGAGGCGGGCGCCGCGCACGTCGCGTCCGACCATTTCAAGGCCGGCATGGAGACCCTCGCCGGCGCGATCGCCGCCACGCCGGAGATCATCCACGTCGAGGTGCCAGGCCAGGGCTGGAGCGCCATGGCCGAGCTGTCTCCCCGTAGCTGAACCGCCCTGACCGGCCCGGCCGCCGGGTCCTGTCGGCAACGCAACGCGGTCGAGCCGGCGGCTCCCCCGGCCGCCGCCGGGAGGTGCGGCCGGGCTCCGGTGCGGGCGCGGTCAGCGGGGCGGCGGCAGGTCGGGGAGGGCCGCGACCTTCCGGCTGTTGTCGGCTGCCTGGCGCACCAGGCGCTCGTACTCCGCTTGGGTGAGTGCGACATCGGACGTGCGGATCTGACCGCGGTACTGGCCGCTGCTCGGCCCGCCGGCCGGGACCGAGGGGCCGGTGGCGGTGCACGACAGGTTGGTCGACTTGCCCGGCTTGATCAGGACGACGCCCGAGCAGTCCGGGCCGACGCCCACCGGCGCCCCGTCCCGGTCGATGACCCACGCGTAGTTCACCTGGACGGCTTCGGAGGCTTCGGCAGCCGCGGGGCCGAGGAACGTGACGGTCACCCGGGCGGTGAAGGTGCAGGCGGTCGGGGCGCAGTCGCCCTCGTAGTCGTGCAGGATCTGGGTGGTCACGTGGATCTGCTGGTTGACCGCTTCGTGCGTCATGGTGAACGCCGACTGGAAGTCGGTGGAGAACCGGTTCACCGCCTCCCGTGGCATCGCCTCGACGTTGACCACGGTCGATCCGCCGGAGAAGCTGATCCGGTCGACGAACCGCGCGCCACCCACCAGTTCCCTGCCCAGACAAATGGTCATGTCGTCGGCGTGGACGGGCGTGCAGGAGTGATCGCCGACGGTGACGGGGTCGCCGACGGTGATCTTCTCGTCGGGGACCTGCTCCAGCAGCAGGGTCTTCGCCAGCGCCGGAGGCGCCAGGGTCGTGGCGAGGTCTTGGGAGAAGAACACGCCCGGTGCCACCAGTGAGGGGTGTTCCGCGAGCACCGCGGATTTCTCGGCCATGCCGAGCGACTGCCACGCTTCGGCCTTTCCCCGCAGGAACGACTTGCCGTCGATGGCCACGTAGTCGAGTGGGGGGCTGCCGGGCATCGTCAACGTGCCCAGCGCGTCACCGGGGTTGCTGACGACCAGGTCCAGTTGGTCGTCGCCGTGGTCCTTGACGCGCATGGTGCCCGTGTAGTGCAGAGCCGGGGCGCCGCGCAACAGGGCCGCAGAGCGGGCCAAGTCGGCGCGCACGGAAGAAGTGGAGTTGCCCGGCCCGGTGTCGGTGGCCTTGAGGATCCACAGGAGCAAGGCGACGGCGACGGCGAGTGCGCCCAGTCCGATGAGGGCGGCACGCCGCCGTGAGCGGCGGCGTGGAGGTGGGGGTGGGGGTAAGAGCCCGTCGGCGTTCTCAGCGCGCCCGTCGTCGTCCTCACCCGCGGCAGCAGGCGGCGGGTCTTCCGGTGGGACGGGCCGCGCAAGGTCGTCAGTCATCTTCCCTCACTGGGATTGCCCGCTGCGTGGGGTGAGGCAGGTAACGGGGATGATCGTGGGCCAGGTGTAGGACTTTTCCTCTACGACCTTGCCGTCGATCGTGATGCGGCACGTGGTGGTGCCGGTCCCCGTGATGTCCTCGCGGTTGGGTATGGACCCGGTATCGCAGGAGTCGCCCCCGATCGCCCGGCCGATGCAGCCGGCCCCGTTGGCCGACAAGTGGACCCACGGGTCCTTGCCGTCCACGGTGAGCGTGACCTTCCACGGCGATTCCGCCGACAGTTCCCCCTTGCCTTCCTCTCCGATCATGACCATGCCCTGCGGTCCGGTAGCCGTACCGAAGTAGTTGATCACCATCGGCCGGCCGTAATCGGAGGTGGCCTCGAGTACGACGGTGTGGCGCTCGACCGGTTCCTTGTTCTTGGTGCTGCCGCTCTTGGCGCCGTTCTTGGCATCGCTCTTGGCGTCGTTCTTGTCGCCGCCGCACGCGGTCAGCGCGAGCGCTCCGCTCAGCACGATGACCGCGACCCGTCCGGCCGCACCCCGTAATCGCCGCCGACGCCTCCGGGCGGCATCCACTCCGGCATCCGTCATGGGCCGACTGTAGCGGCGAGCGCCGAGAGCGAGGAAGGGCGGACTCTGGGTGATTACCACGTGCCTGACATCCACTCATCCGGCACGGAGTATTCACGGGGATTTGCGCCGGATCGCGCCCGTCTCGGCGAGCCAGTAGATCATCGCGTCGGCCGAGTCGACGGCGTCCTGGTGCGCGGCCGTAGCGGCCTTGGCGGTCGCGGGGCTCGGCTGCGTGGCGAGACTCCGGCACGCGGTGGCCAACTGCCGGTAGCGGGTCACCACGCGTGACCACACCTGTTGTCCGGCCGGCTCGGGTACGGTGAAGTAGGCGTCGGCGCGTTGCGTCGCCCGGGCCAGCCCGTCGCATGTGGTGTTCAGCTTGCCCATCGCCGTGAGGAACTGCGCGTCGGAGGTGGAGTTCGCCCCGGCCGCGAACGCGGTGGCGTAGTCACGCTCCGCCGCGGAGAGCGCGTGGATGTGCTCCAGACCCCCGACCGCTGCCCACGCCTGGCCCTCGATCCGCGCCATCGACGCGGAGGGAGCCCACTTCGACTGATCCAGCATCAGCTCCGGCGGCCGGGAGGACCGGGTGCTCGAGCCGGACGTCTGGACGGTGAGCACCGTCGTGCCGATCCCGGCCGCGACGACCGCGACGGCCGCCACACGGGCACCGCGCTGCCACACCCGGCGAAGCGGCCGTTCCGCGGTGGGCCGCGCCGTCGGGTGCCGCCCGGTCCGGCCGGGCCGTCGCCGGAGCAGCCCGGCGCCACGGCCCGCGAAGGCGGCCAGACCCGCCACCAGCGTCCCCAGGGCCAGCGCGTAGGCCAGTTCGATCCTCACCAGGGGCCACGCGACGTCCGGCCACCATCTGCACGTGTTGGTCATGGTGTTGAGCGGACCCAGGCAGCCGTCCGTACTCATCAGGAGATAGGTGCCCCCCGCGCCCAGCAGTGCGGTGATACCCGCAGCGACCAGCCCGGCCAGCAGCCATGCCGAGTCCGTCACCGCGGCGACGACGGCGGCCGTCAGAGCCATCGCACCGCAGATCACGAGGACGGGCCACATCAGGTGCGCGAGCTGGAACGGGCCCGTCATGCGCACGGCCGCCGGGGTCGGCGTGTGCATGTGGGCCAGTGCCATGGCCAGCCCGGCCCAGCAGACGAGCCCGCCCGCCAGCCCGGCGGCCAGGAGCCGGCCCGGCCCGGACGGGTGGGGGGCGAGCGGCGCGACCGTCTCCGGCAACGCTCCGGCAAGCCATTTCGGGCGGCGCTCCGGCGGGCGGGTCGCCCGCGCGAGCAGCGGGAGCACCCAGAGCAGCACCCCGGCCCACCACAGGGTACCGGCGGAGGCGTCGGTGCCGGGAAGGACGCCCACCACCGCCACGGCTTCCAGCAGCGGGCCGATGTGCGCGGGTGGCAGCCCGGGCAGACCGTACGAGCCCAGAAGTCCGGCCGTCGTGAACGGCCACCCGTCGGTCAGGACTTCGCCCTGGACGTACCACCAGTACAGCACGGAGGCGAGCGCGAGCGAGGCGGCTGCCAGGCCCACGAGCATGGCCGGGCCCAGCGAGCGCCCGCGCCAGGACCTGATCCACCACTCGGCGTTCTGCGCGGTCCACGTCATCACCAGTACCAGCGCGGCCACCAGGATCAGAAGTGCCTCGGGATGCGCCGGCACCCAGTGGTTCCACGCGGCTCCCGGGCCGGCCAGCTCGCCCGTCACGATGCCGGAGCCGAGCCACAGGCCGACGGGCCATCCCGACGGGGCCGGCCGCCCCGTGAGGAGGGCGTACAGCACGGCACGCCACAGTGCGACGCCGCCGATGCCCACGACGAGTCCCGCGACAAGCACCGCTTTGGCCGGAAGGACACCGTACGACAGGCTCCCGAGCTGCCAGACGAGGATGTCGGCCGCGAGGCCGGTGAGGAACAGGGGCAGCGCCTCCAGCGCGAACAGCGCCTTCGGGTCGGTCAGCGACGCCCGGCGCAGCGCCCAGGACGGGTGCGTGCGCCAGAGTTCGACGAACCGGGTGAACAGTCTCGGCCACACACCGGAGCGCTGCGCGGCGGGGACCTCCCAGGGTTCCCGGCTCGCGCCCCAGCGCGCCGCCATGAGGTCGGCGTAGATCTCACGGTTGCGCAGGATCCCCGCCCGCGTGAGGTAGACCGCCACGACGATCAGGCCGCCGAGGACCCGTTCGTGCGTGTTGAACGGGGCGAACTGGCCCCGGGCGTCCGGGGTGCTGCTGAAGAAGAGGACGTCCAGGCCCACCGCGGCCCACGGAAGCAGGACCAGTACGAAGAACACCCGTCCGAGGGCGATGGTGGCGTAGGTGACACCGGTGTCCCCGTTGCGCAGGTGCGCGAGCTCGTGCAGCACCACGGCGCGGAACCGGTCGCGATGCGTGTCGCTCGTGGCGACCAGACCGCCGTCCAGGCAGACCGTGGGCCTGCGCCAGCGGCCGAACGCGACGGCGCCGGCCGTCGACGCGGCCGGGTCGACGACGAAACGCGGTGGGCGTGCGAGTCCGGCGATGGCCACCAGTTCGTCGAGCAGCGGTCGCAGCCCGCCGTGCACGTCCATCGCGTCCAGGGGCGCGACCTTGGAGCGCCGCGTCCTCCACACCGGCAGCAGCCAGTAGACCGCGACGGCCGTGGCGATCGCCACGGCCCCCACGCCCAGCGACACCCCGTCGAAGTCCTGGCTGTACTGCGCCGTGCACGCCTTGAGCGCGGCCTCGTTCCGGGTGTACTGGACGTAGCTCGCGTTCATGGACGCCTGGGGATCGAGTCCTGCGGCCAGCCAGCAAGCCGCCTCCTTGTCGGCCGTTGCGGACGACGCGAGGAGATGCCAGACGGTCCTGGGGACCATGCTCGCGCCGGCCGCCGCCAACAGCAGCAGGAGCAGGACGAAACGCAGGGTCGTACCGGCCGCGAGGACCCGCTCGTCGAGCGGGGCCGCAGTGGGCCGTTCCCCCGCCTCGGCAGCGGCATCGGCGGCTAAGCCGGCCACTACGCCTCGCCCCCGGCCGCACCGACCGGGCCATCCGGGCTGTCCGGGCCGTCCTGGCTGTCCGGGCCGGTCGGGCCGGTCGGGCCGGTCGGGCTGTCCGGGCCGGTCGGCTCCGGCCCGGAATCCTCCGGCCCGGCCAGCGCCAGTCTGGCCACCACCGCGTCGGCGATCGTCAACGCGCGCACCTCTTCCAGGCCGCGCTGCGCGGCCGTCTCCAGCACCGACTTCCTTACCTCGGCCAGCTGTTCACGGGTCAGCGGCGGTACCGTCACGGCCTCGGCCGGCCTGCGCAAGAGCTTGCGCAGCGCGGATCTCGCCCCGCTTGCCGCGCCGTCCACCGCGGCGCCGGCGATCCGCTGCGCCGCCTGGTCCACCGCCAGCCACACCACGGGAGTCACCAGCGCGGCGACCTCGCCGAGGCCGAAGCCCAGGGTCTCGCGCCGCCGGCCCCGGCCGCCCAGCCGCCGTACGGCCGTGGCGTCGTCGAACCCGGCGAGCCCCGCCACCAGCGGCAGTTCCTCCGGGGCCACCTCGGCCACCACGTCACGGACCACGTCGCGTACGCGCGTCCCGTCGCTCGTGACCGTCCGGCCGCCGGACCGAGCTGCTTCGGAACCCATGACACCCCCGCGATCAGTCCCGGTGCGCCGAGGCCGGGCACCGCACGGGCCCCCACCCTGGCCGAACGGACCCCACGAGGCAAGACCCGACAGCACTTCCGCGCCAGCGCGAGAGGCTATGAGGTCAGCCCCAGCAACCGGGCCGCCGTCTCCCGCATTTCGACCTTGCGGATCTTCCCGGTCACGGTCATCGGGAACTCCTCCACGACGTGCACGTACCGCGGGATCTTGAAATGGGCCAGCCGTCCGTCGCAGTACGCGCGGACGGCGGCCACGGTCAGCGGCTGCGCGCCCTCGCGCATCCGCACCCACGCCATCAGTTCCTCCCCGTACTTGGGGTCGGGGACGCCGATGACCTGGACGTCCAGGACGTCCGGATGAGCGTGGAGGAACTCCTCGATCTCGCGCGGGTACACGTTCTCCCCGCCGCGGATCACCATGTCCTTGATGCGGCCGGTGATGCTGAGGTAGCCGTCCTCGTCCATCACCGCCAAGTCGCCGGTGTGCATCCAGCGCGCCGCGTCGACGGCCTCGGCGGTGCGCTCCGGCTCGCCCCAGTAGCCGAGCATCACCGAGTAGCCGCGGGTGCAGAGTTCCCCCGGTTCGCCGCGGGGCACGGTCCGCCCGGAATGCGGATCGACCACCTTGACCTCCAGGTGCGGTCCGACGCGGCCGACGGTGGACACCCGGCGGTCGACGGAGTCGCCGGCGCGGGTCTGCGTCGACACCGGCGAGGTCTCCGTCATCCCGTAGCAGATGGACACCTCGCGCATGCCCATCCGGTCGATGACCTCCTTCATCACCTCGACGGGGCAGGGCGAGCCCGCCATGATCCCCGTGCGCAGGCTGGACAGGTCGTACGCGTCGAAACCGGGTGCGGCCAGCTCGGCGATGAACATGGTGGGGACCCCGTACAGGGAGGTGCACGACTCCGCCTCGACCGCGGCGAGGGTGGCCTCCGGGTCGAACGACGGCGCCGGGATGACCATCGCCGCGCCGTGGCTGGTGCACGCGAGGTTGCCCATGACCATGCCGAAGCAGTGGTAGAACGGCACCGGGATGCAGACCCGGTCCTGCTCGGTGTAGTGGCACAGCTCGCCGACGAAGAAGCCGTTGTTGAGGATGTTGTGGTGCGACAGGGTCGCCCCCTTGGGGAAGCCGGTGGTCCCCGAGGTGTACTGGATGTTGACGGGGTCGTCCGGGCTCAGCCCGGCCCCCGCCCGTACGAGGTCGGCCGGGTCGCCCCGGCGGCCCCGCTCCAGCAGGGACGACCACCGCGGCCCCTCCAGCAGGACCGTGAACTCCAGCTCGGGGCAGCGCGGCCCCACCTCCTCGATCATCCCGGCGTAGCCGGAGGTCTTGAAGCGCTCCGCCGCGACGAGCAGCCGGATCCCCGACTGCCGCAGGACGTACTCCAACTCGTGAGAGCGGTACGCCGGGTTGACGGTGACGAGGATCGCCCCGATCTTCGCGGTGGCGTACTGCACCAGCGTCCACTCGGCGCGGTTGGGAGCCCAGATGCCGACCCGGTCCCCCTTGGCGATGCCCAGGTCCAGCAGGCCCAGTGCGAGGGCGTCGACGTCGGCGGCGAGCTCCGCGTACGTCCACCTGCGCCCTGAGGCCAGGTCGACGAGGGCGTCGCGGCCGGGGAACCGGCGGACGGTGCGGTCCAGGTTCTCGCCGATCGTGTCGCCCAGCAGCGGGACTTCGAAGACCCCGGACGCATAGCTCGACGACGCAGTGCTCGACGCGGCAGACACACGTACCTCCTGGACTCGGTGGCGGGGCGGGGCGGGGCCCGGCGGGCCGGCGCCCCCTCATGATCCTCTGCGTCCGGACCCCCGGCCACCCTCGTGCCGCCGTTCCCCCGAAGGGGGGTTCAGCGCAGGCAGCCGACGACCCTGACGGACACCTCGGCGCTGCCGGTGAGCCCGCCCGACGGGTCGGTGGCACTGAGCACGAGCTTGTACGTCCCGTCGGGCAGCAGGGGGACGAGGAAGCGGCCGGACGCGCCCGCGCCCAGCGTCACCGGCCCGTTCGGCCCGTTGATGCGCCAGCTCGTGTACTGCGGGTCGGTGACGGGCTGGTTGTCCGGGCGCGTCCGGGCCGTCCCGGCGAACGACTCCTCGCAGCCGCGCCGCAGTTGTCCGCCGGCGGCGGGCTGCTGGATGCTCACCGCCGGGGCCTGCGGCTGCTGCCGGGTCGGCGAACCGCTCTGGGAGGGGGTGGCCGGCCGGCTCGGGTTGCCCGTGGCCGGGGTCCCGGGGCTGTTGGGGCTGCCGGGCGTGGGCGACGCACCGGTCGGGCCGGTCGTCGGCGAGGCCCCGGGGGCCGGGGCGGAGGGCGACGCGGTGGACGGCGCGGAGCCCGATGCGGCGGGCGCCGGGTCCAGTGCGTGCGGCAGTTCCGGCCGGGTGACGGCGGGCGGCGAGGGGGCCTTGGCGGGCTCGGTGGGCTTGGCGTCGATCTCGGCGCAGACCGCGCTGGCGACCATTTCCTGGCTGTCGGGCACGGGCAGGGCGCGCAGTACCTGGTCGTCGGGACCCCGGCCGTGTGTGTCGAAGTAGCCGTTGCCGGTGAGCGTCTCCCGGTCGCTGTGCTCGATCCAGACCGAGTTGTAGTAGTAGAGACCGGCCTTCTGCTGGTTCCTGCCAGTGACGTGCCAGGCCTTCACCTTGCTGCCCGAGGACTCACCGGCCGCCGGCGCATCGGCCGGCGCGTACAGCCAGCCGTCGCCGAAGAAGCGCGTCGGGGCCTCCTCGGCGCCCGTCTCGTTGTCGGCGGGGAACTGGAAGCCGCCGCCGACGATCAGCTTCCCCTTCGGACAGGACACGGCCGCGTCCGCGGTGCCGCCCGCGGCCACCGCCACCTTCACGGTCGCCACGGACGCACTCTTCAGCCGGACGCAGATCGGACGGACGGCGACCGCGTAGTTCGCTTCCGGTGGCTGCGGGTCCTCGATCCGGGTCTGGTGCGTGATGAACTCGGACGAGCGGAGCGCAAACACGTCGGTGCTCAGCCGGGTGCCCGGGTTGAGCGCGACCTTCGGCGCGGGCTTGGTGACGCCCGCCCCCGCCGACTTCGTGGTCAGGCTGTCGAGTGGGGCCGGCGCGACGGCGCGGCCCGACACGGTGCGCCCCGCCCGGAACTCGATGCCCACCAGGGTGAAGTCGCCGTAACACGAGGGCCAGGCGGTGGCGTGCTCGGCCGTGTCCGCGAACGGCCCGTCGGTCGTGAGGTCGTGGATCGTCCCGCCACCGCTGGCGCTGGTCATCTTGTTGCCCCGGTCGTGGAACGCGTGCGCCGTTTCGGACCAGCCGACATCGCCGCGGAACTCCGGTTTCGCGTTGATGCACAGGGCGTACGAGGTGAGCGTGGCGGGCGTGTCGTCCGGGTTGTACGCGGCCGCCAGCCACGCGTCGCCCACGAAGAGGCTGCTCGTGGCGAAGCCCGTACCGGTGATCGCGTACCCGCCGCCGAGCGCCTTCTCGTGGGGCTGGCAGGCGGCGACCGCGGACTGCTCGCCGCCCGCCGCGACCGACACCGAGACACTGCGCTGGACGACCGCCAGCTGCGGCCCGCCGCTGACCGACCACACGCCGACCCCCACCGCGCCGGACACCACCAGGGCGCCCGCGGCCGCCACGGCGGCCGTCTTGGCGGTGACCGCGCTGCCCAGCTTCGCAAAGACTCCAGAGCCCATCGTCGATTCCCCTCCCCCGCCACACGGCCCGCACCTCCCCGCAGCTGCGGGGGCGTGGGCAATGTAGCGCTGCGTGCGATACGAGTCACAGAGGCCTGAAGTATCGGTTCTGCTACGGGCTCCCCGCCCGGAGGCAAAGCCGCCCCGGGCGCGGCGGGCGGTGCGGGGCGCCGACCGGTCTGCCCCGAGGGACGAATCGGAGCATAGTGAAAACATGAGCCGCATACGGACGGCGCTGCTGTGCACGGCCGCTCTGATCGCCGCCACCCTCCAGGCGGCCGGCACCTCCACCGCGGCCGTTCGGGAGCCGCCCCTGACACCCTGCGTCAGTTCTCCCGGCCCCGCCCGCGGCGAAGCCCGGCAGATCCTCGACATCGCCCGGCAGGCGCAGAAGGACCTCGGGCTCCAGGCCGTCGTCCTGCGGGTCACCCGCGACGGGAAGGAGGTCGTCACCGGCGCGCTCGGCGAGTCGATGACCGGCGTTCCCGCCACGGCCGACATGCACTTGCGGTCCGGCTCGGTCGCCATCGCGTACATGGGCGACGTCCTGCTCCAGCTCGTCGACGAGCACAAGGCGGGCCTCGACGACCCCGTCTCCCGCTGGCTGCCCGATCTGCCGCACGGCGACGAGATCACGCTGCGCATGCTCGCCGCCAGCACTTCTGGACTGCACGACTACGTCACCGACCCGAAGTTCGTCGCGGCGCTGGAGGCCGCTCCGTTCCGGCAGTGGACCCCGGAGGAACTCGTCGCCTACTCCCTCGGCCATCCGCTCCGGTACAAGCCCGGCACGAACTGGAGCTACTCGCACGCGAATTTCGTCCTCCTCGGGGCCGCCCTGGAGAAGATCACCGGCACCCGGCTCGACCGGCTCCTCCAGCAGCGGATCATGGGCCCGCTGGGACTGCGCGACACCCGTAACTTCTTCACTCCCGAGATCACCCCGCCCGTCCTGCACGCCTTCACCTCCGAGCGCGCCCCGTACGAGGAGTCCACCTTCTGGAACCCCTCCTGGACCACGGCTCCCGGAGCGGTCCAGATCACCCACATCTGCGACATGGCCCGGTCGGCCGTGGCCATCGGCTCCGGTGAACTGCTCTCCCCCGGCAGCTACCGGCTCTCGCTCGACCCCGGCACCGTGGGCCTGGGCAAACCCACCGCGCAGTGCCCGGCCACCGTCTGCCTCACGATGACACCGGCACACCACTTCGGGATCGGCCTCATCGTCCAGAACGGCTGGATCCTGCAGAATCCCTCGTTCTCCGGCTACGCCGCGATCATGGCCTACCTCCCCTCCGAGCGGCTCGCCATCGCCGTCTCCACGACCCTCGGACCCGACGCCGCCGAGGGCAACACGGCGCAGACGACCGCCTACCGGATCGCGGACGCCCTCTCCCCGGGCCACCCGCTGGAGAAGTAGCCGCCGGGGTGGCACTACTGCCACCACCGATGCGGATGGCAGTGGTATCGAGGGCGGGGGGGCCGGCACGGGACGATCAAGGGGACCTGCCGGCCCCGAGGGGGAGTTCAGACATGCACGTGTTCACAAAGCCCGCACGATGGCTCGCGGCGGCTGCCTGCGGGCTGCTCGCCGCCGCGGTCCTGCCCGTCGGCCCCGCGAGCGCCACGCCCCCGGGCGGCGGGAGCCCGCAGATCCCCGGCCGGTACCGGCATCAGCAGCTCGACTGGCAGCCCTGTCCCGGCGGTTCGCTGGAATGCGCCTCGATGTCCGTGCCGCGGGACTGGTACCACCCGGACGCCGGGCCGAGCCTGACGATCGCGGTCTCCCGGCACCGCGCGGCCGATCCGGCGAAGCGCCGGGGCGTGCTCATGATGGCGGCCGGCGGCCCCGGGGCCTCGGGGCTCCCCCGGCCGGCCCGGCTCGCCTCCTACAGCCCGAAGCTGGCGGACGCGTACGACATCGTGGGATTCGACCAGCGCGGGGTGGGCGCGAGTACGCGCGTGGTCTGCTCGGACCAGGAGAAGGTCGACACCATATTCGGCGGCGGCGATCTGCGCGACCGGTCGGCGGCCGCCGTCCGGCAGACCTTCGACCGCGCCCGCGACTTCGTACAGGACTGCAAGCACAACTCGGGCGGGCTGCTCCCGTACATCACCACCGATCAGGCCGTGCACGACATGGACCTGTACCGGGAACTGCTCGGCGTGGAGAAGATCTCGTACTACGGGCCGTCCTACGCCAGCTTCCTCGGGGCGTACTACGCGACCGAGTTCCCGCGCCGCGTGGAGCGGGTCGTCCTCGACAGCAACGTCGACTTCACCGGGGACTGGCAGTCCTTCCTGAGGGGGCAGCCGATGAGCTTCCAGCGCCGGTTCGAACAGGACTTCCTGCCGTGGCTGGCGAAGAACGACGCCACGTACCACCAGGGGAGCACCCCCGAGGAGGCGAAAGCCTCGTACGAGCGGCTTCGGGCCGCCCTGCACGACCGGCCGCTGAACGTCGAGGGGACGGTCATCACCCCCAACCACCTCGACGCGGCGGCCACGGACGCCCTGTACAACGCCGACAAGTTCGCGGGCTTCGCCTCACTCCTCGGATTCCTGGAGCATCCGGACCAGGCGCCGACGGAGACGAGGAAGGCCGTCGCCGCACAGCTGAGGCATCTCATGAGTGCGGACTTCGTCGCCGACTTCTTCGCGGTCACCTGCGGCGACACCCCGTGGAACCGCGACGGCCGGTACTGGGCCGAGGAGAGCGCCGAGGCCACGCGCGCCCACCCGCTCGCCGGAGCACGGGAGTTGACGTACGCCTCGGTCTGCGCGAACTGGCCGCACTCCAAGACTCCGCGCGTCAAGGTCACCGGCGAGGGACTGCCGCCGGTGCTGATGCTCAACTCGAAGGACGACCCGGCGACGTACTACGAGGCCGCGGTACGTGCCCACCAGGGGCTGGCCGGGTCGCGCCTGGTCACCGTCGAGGGCGGCGACCACGGCCAGTTCCAGAACCGCAACGCGTGCGTCGACGCCCACGTCGAGGGCTACCTGCTGGACGGCACGCTGCCGGCCGAGGACACGGGGTGCCCGGCGGCGCAGAGGTGATCCGCTCCCCCGCCGGGTGACCGGTCCGTCCTCGCGGCCGGTACGGCGGCGCCGTCACTCCTCGATGGCGCCGCCGGTCCGGCGCAGGTGCCGGCGGAAGGTGTACGAGGGATCGGCCTCGCGCAGGACCAGGTAGTCGGCGAAGGCCGTCTGGCTGCGCAGGGACTCGCCCGAGCGGATCCGGCGGGCCTGTTCGCGCTCGGTCGCCTGGATCCGCAGTGCGGTTTCCAGCACCTCCTCGACCCGTTCGGCGGCGACGAACAGCACGCCGTCGGCGTCGCCGAAGACGAAGTCCCCGCCGCCCACCAGATGCGGCCCGAACCGGGCGGTGACCAGCGCCTCGGGTTCGCGTTCGTCCAGCCGCAGCGGCCCGGGCGGATGGCTTCCGTAACTGAACACGGGGAGGCCGATCTCGGCCAGCTCGGGCGTGTCGCGGTGCAGCCCCCACACCACGAGGCCCGCCACGCCCGCGGTCTCGGCCTCGAGTGCGGCGAGGTCGCCCACGCAGGCCTCGTCCGACCGTCCGCCGTTGTCGATGACCAGGACGTCGCCGCGCTCGGCGGATCCGTACGCCTCCAGGAACACGTCGACACTGCCGTAGTGGCGTGCCGGAAGCACACGTCCCGCGACCCGGTGCCTGGGCAGCACCGCGCGGATGCCGGGCGGTGCGACGCGCAACGGCACGCCGGTACGGACGCAGGCATCGGCCACGAGCGGCGTGGACAGGTCGGCGAAGGCCTTCAGCATGCCGTCTCCCCTTCTCTCCCGAACGGACGGCTTGGGTCAGCCACCGCCCCCCATGGTGCCTTCCCGGCCGCCCGGGGTGCGGGGTCCGGGGCGCGGCGTCACGGGATGTCGGTGTCCGAGGGCTCCGCCTCGTAGGTGTGCGGCTCGTCGCCCTGCCATTCGACGAGCGCCGAGCCGCCGAGGACCACCTCGTCGGGATCGGGTACGCCGGCCCGGCGCAGGAACTCGATCACGTCGGCGTCGTTGAAGGCGAGGCCGAGGACCGTGTCCTGTCCGTCGGCGCGCAGGGAGACCCGGCGGCCGCCGGCCGGCGCGATCGGGTGGACGAGGATCGGCGCATGGTGCATGGGCCCAGCCTCCGCCCGGTCGGACCGGGCCGCATCCGGACGGCGCGGCTCCGTCCGCCGTCCGGGCCCGGCGCCGGTTCTCAAGCACGGCCTAAAGGTCCGCCGTGACCGGGAGGGCGCGGAGGGCATGGAAACGGAACGTGCTCGTCCAGGGGAGCTGGTCCACGGGTCGGGCCGGACGGAGCCCGGGCAGCCGGTCGAGGAGTGCGCCCAGCGCGAGCGTGATCTGCAGGCGGGCCAGCGGCGCGCCGAGGCAGTAGTGCAGCCCGTGGCCGAGCGCGAGGTGGGCCTTGTCCTCCCGGTCGATGTCGAAGCGGTCGGGGTCCGGGTAGCGGGCCGGGTCGCGGTGCGCCGAGGCCAGGCAGAACAGGACCGTGTCGCCTGCCGGGATGCGGACGCCGGCGATCTCCACCGGCTCGGTCGGGAAGCGGCGGATCGCCGTCTGGTGGGGGCCTGCGTACCGGAGCAGCTCCTCGACGGCTTCGGGCAGCCGGGCCGGGTCGGCGCGCAGGGCGGCGAGCTGGTCCGGGTGGGTGAGCAGGGTGAGGACCCCGCTGCCGATGACGTGCTGGACGGTCTCGCTGCCGGCCATCAGGATCAGGAAGGCGAGCGAGACCAGCTCGTCCTCGGTGAGCCGGTCCTCCTCGTCGCGCGCCGCGATCAGGCTCGACAGCATGTCGTCGCCGGGGCGGGCCCGCCGCCGCGCCACCAGGTCGACGAGGAACCGGTGGACGTGGCCGACGGCCGCCACGAGCTCCTCCTTCGAGCGCGGGGCGAGCATGGTGGCGACCCAGTCGGAGAACCGGTCCTGGTCGGGGGCGGGTACGTGCAGCAGTGCGCCGACGGTCCGCAGCGGCAGCGGTGTGGCGAACTCGGCGACCAGGTCCACCTCGCCTGAGCGGGCGATCCGGTCGGCGAGCCGGGTGATCAGGTCGTCGACGGAGTCCTGGATGCCGGCGCGCAGCAGCTCGACGTGCCGGGAGGTGAACCCCTTCGACACGAGGCGGCGCAGCCGCAGGTGGTCCTCCGGGTCGATGTTGAGGAGGTTGCTGTCGAGGGCCGGCGGGAGGGAGAAGCCGCTGAACCCGGTCGTCGCGTGCCGCTTGTTGACGGAGAAGCGGGGGTCGGCGAGCCCGGCCCGTACGTCCGACGCGTGGGTGACCAGCCAGACCGGGGAGCCGTCGGGCAGCGCGATGCGGTGCACCGGCCCTGCGGTGCGCAGGCGCGCGTGGACGGCGTGGGGGTCGCGTGCGAACGACTCGTCGAACGGGCACGGCAGTGGTGGGGTGGTGGTTGCTGCGTTCCGGGTCATGCCCTGTCCTTGTCGGGAGGTCACTCGGCGCCGATGCGGCCGCCGAGCCACTGCAGTGCGGGCGGGATCTCCCGTTTCCACGTGTTGAAGTTGTGCCCGCCGTGGTCGAGGGTGATCGACGAGACGCGCGCCGGCGCCTTCACCTTCTCGATGAACTTCTGGGTCGGCTTGTAGTTCCCCTCGCCCTGCTGCGAGGTGGACACCAGGAAGGAGGACTTGCCCTGCGGCAGGTTGTCCAGGCTCCACAACAGGTCGGATCGTTTCTCCTCGGCGGTGTTCCCGTGGAAGAGATCACCGGAGTCCTTGTCCAGCTCCGGCTTGTAATCCGCCGACAGACCCACTCCGGCCGCGTACTTCTCCGGGTGCTGCAAGGCGAGCTTCAGCGCGCAGTAACCCCCGGTGGAGTCCCCCATGATGGCCCAGTTCGAGGGCGAGGTGCCGACGCGGTAGGCGCCGGAGATCGCCTTGGGCAGGTCCGTACCGAAGAAGGTCTCGCTGGGCGGGCCGCCGGGCACGTCGATGCACTGGGTGTTGCGGGTCGGCACCACGGAGGGCTGCATCATCACCAGGACCATCGGCGGCATCTTCTTCTGTTTGGCGAGCGTCCACGCCGTCTTCGGGTACGGCAGCGGCTTGAGTAGGTTCTCCGCCATCCCCGGGAATCCGGTGAGTACGACGGTGGCCGGGAACTTCCTTTTCTCGTTCCCCTTCTGGAAGTACTCCGGCGGCAGGTACACATAGGCCTGGACGACGGCCTTGGACCGCTCGCCCCGCACCGTGATCTTCTCGATCTCACCGCCCACGTGCGGTGTCCCGCCGCCGCGCACGTCGGTCGGCTGCCGGCCGAGGAGCCGCACGGCCGAGCCTCCGGGCGCTTCGTGGCCCGTGGAGGGCATCCGCTGCGTGCCGGCCAGGTCCGCCCAGGAACCGTAGAGCAGGAAGGTCCGGTTGGCCGTGAGGCCGATCGAGGCGAGCAGCAGCACCTGCAGTGTCAGCAGCAGACCGACCCGGCCGAGCACCGGACGCCGCCCCCGGCGGCCGAGGCGTGGCCACAGCCACACCGCGGCCGCGAAGGCCAGCACCGTGGCGAGTACGACGGCGGTCAGGAGCGTGCTGCTTGTCAGACTCACGAATCAGGGAAGCTCTCTGCGTTGTGTCGGCACGGACCTGTGGATCGGGCGGCGCCGCCCGTGGGGGCGCACAGGGCTAGACAGCAACGGGAGTCGATCCGTTCCACACCGCTCACAGGACTCTTCCACGCTACGGCGCGATGGCGACCCCCCGTCCCGGCTCGGGAACGCAGCCATCCAGCCAATCCATTGACATGGGCCTGACATTTCAAGGTCCCTGTGGGACCTTCCCTGGCGTGTCTCGAAAGCTCTCTCCCCCGGCCGTGACGGAAACCGCCCCCGACGGCCGGGCGCACGCCGGCGAGGCCCCCCAAGGCCCCGCTTCACACCCCACGAGGACATGGCGAAGAGGAGCGACAGGATGAAGATCTCGACATGGCCGGGCGTGACCGCCCTGGCAGCAGCGGTGATCGTCGGCGGAGCGACGTCGGCGACGGCCCTGGGCCCCACGGCCGACCAGCGGCTCGACGGCGTCATCGTCGTCGCCGGCAACACCTGTACGTGGACCAACGCGCACACCAGCGCCGACCCCCCGAGCGCACTGAGCGTCGACCGCACCACGATCAACACACCGGGCGGCAGTCTCAGCTGCAACGGCGGCATCACCGCCACCCTCAACAACAACCCCGCGTTCACCTTCGACGACGCCGCAGGCCTCGCCACAACGGACGCCATCGACATCACCGGCAAACAGAGCTTCGTGTCCTGCCGTTTCAAGGCCGCGAACATCGCGTGGAACCGCGACGGAGCCACCCGCAAGTACGTCAACCAGGCCTTCACCGCGACCAAGGTCTCGGGCAGTTTCCTCTGCCCCGGCTCGGTCACGACGGCGGCCGGGGACGCCTCCATGCTGTTCCACTGATCCCGCATCTGCCGCAGCTCTGCCGCAGCCCCGCCCGGGGCTGCGGCGCACTCACGAAAGGTACCGGTCAGGGCCGGATCTCGAGGGTGCAGCACGTGCATGACTGTCTTGCAGGTCAGGCCGGGCAGATGCCGCGTTCGTGGTCGACCGTGGCCGTCGCGCGCGAGAACTGCCACTGCGGGGTCAGGAGCCGGGCGTCCAGCTGCCCGGCCGCCGTCGGGCTCTCCACCACGTAGCCGAAGTCCTGGAGCCACGCCGGGTAGAGGTTCTTGGAGCCGATGTAGAAGGCCGAGTCGTCCACGGAGACCACCTTGTGGTGCAGCGCGTAGGGGTGGCCGTCCGCCCACGTCGGGCTCTGCGCGCTGCGGAACGTGGCCAGCTGGAGGTTCGAGCACATCGCGGCCTTGGCCGTACGCCGGTCGCCGGTCAGCAGGGCGAGACGGTCGCGGAGGGTGTCGCTGATCTCCGAGAGCGACTTGATCTGCGAGTAGCCTCCGCTGCCCACGGCGCCGCGGTTGGCGGGGTCGCTGACGACGATGCGGACCTTCACGCCGGCGGCGATCCGCGCGGCGAGGGCGTCGTAGACGCGGATGTCGTAGCGGGGCAGCGGCGGGCAGGTCGCGTTGAGGTCCTGCTGGGAGATCTCGATGTGCCGGTTCGCGCTGGAGATCAGCGTCCGCAGGGCGCTCTCCTCCGGGTTGACCGTGTCGTAGTCGCGGTCGGCGTTGGTGTTGTCGTGCAGGCCGACGACGCACTTGGTGTCGGGGGCGCTCGGCAGGGCGGGCCGGAAGGCCGACGACGGATCGTTGCGCTTGATTCCGACGCCGAGTCCGCCGACGGCGATGGCCGGTACGTTGCCCGGGCTCGCCGGGGGCGTGGCGGGAGCGGTGTCCCCGGCCAGCGTGGGCATGCACCCGGCGCCGTTGGACGAGGCGAACCAGACGCCGGCGATGTTCCCCTTGTTCCGGCAGGTCCAGGACCACAGCTCGTCGAGGTAGCGGCCGGCGGACGCGGCGGCCGGCCCGCGCAGGGCGAGGTCGACGTCGGCGACCGGGTGGGCGGTCTCCAGGTAGTCGTCCTTCCATCCGTTGATGCCGCCGGTGATCACGGACTGGCCGTCGACCACGAGGATCTTGGAGTGGTTCCACGAGAACGCCGTCTTCGAGGTCGTCGTCGAAGCGATGTTCAGATCGATGTTGCGGGCGTCCGCGCCCAGCTTGGCGACGAGTTCGTCACGGTACTTCGACGGCAGCACGTTCAGGTGGTAGACCGGCGCGGCACCGACCAGGACGCGGACCTTGAGCTTGTTCCCGCGCGCGGCCGAGGACTTGAGGCCCGCGATGACGGCGTCCTGGAACGCGCCGTCGGGGAACGGCGCGAGGGTCGATAAGTCGACGGTCTGCGTCGCCTGGGAGATGTTCTCCGTCATCTTCGAGAGGAGCCGCCCGGTCCCCGGCCGCGCGGCGCAGGTGTCGTCACCCCAGCAGCCGGGGGTCTGCAGCAGCCAGTCGGCGCCGCCGGGCGCCCCGGCGTCGAGGAGGTTGCCGCCGGTGCGTTCCCACACCTGGCCTTCGAGGCCGGGGGAAACCCGGCGGAGCGTCTGCTCCACCGCATCGAGGTGGGGCGCCGGGGTGGCGGCGGGCGCGGAGCCGGCCGCCGTGGCGGCCGGGGCCGGTACGGCGGTGAACAGGGCCAGCAGGGCCGCCGATACCGCTGCGCGGGTGGCGGGAGCGGACGGGCGGTGAAGGGAATGACGGTGCAATGTGACTTCCTTGCAGGAGGGATCGCCGTCGCCGCGCGGGGGCGACCGGCAAGATCAACTCGCGGAAGTTACCACCGGGTCAGAAGGGCCTGGAATTCACGGCCGTCGGATTCGGCCACGCCGGCGCGGCGGGCGCGGCAGCCGCGCACAGCCGGTTCGAAGCGGGGCCGAACTGGCCGGATTGGACAAGTGGTCGATCGGGTGACCACGATGATGCGCGCTAGATCGCGGCAGCCCAGGTGGCAAAACCACCCACATGGTGATGTTCCTCCGATCGTTGCGCTACGTCCCCGTTTCCGACACCGGAGAGTTTTCGCCATGAGCTTCGGCGACCCGAACAACCCGTACGGCCAGCAGCCCCCACAGGGTCAGCCCGGTTATCCGCAGCAGGCCCCCCAGGGCGTGCCCCCGCAGTACGGCTACCCGCAGCAGCCTCCGCAGGGTGTCCCCCCGCAGTACGGCTACCCGCAGCAGACCCCGCCGCCGTACGGCGCCTACCCGCCGCCGGGCATGCCCGGCATGCCGGGCTCCGGCATGCCGCCGCTCGCCCACTGGGGCCAGCGCTTCGGCGCGTACCTGCTGGACGCCCTGATCATCGCGGGTCCGATGTACGCCCTCGGCTTCATCGATCTGGCCACCAGCAGCGACCCGGCGAAGTCCGGCCCCGGCGTGTTCTTCGCCATCGGCTGGGTGTACGCGATGGGCATGGCCATCTTCCAGCTCTACAAGGAGGGCGCCACCGGCCAGTCGATCGGCAAGAAGGTCCTCGGTATCAGCGTGCGCCGCGAGGCCGACGGCAACACGCTGGGCTTCGGCATGGCGTTCGTCCGCAAGCTGGCCCACTTCCTCGACGGCATCGCCTGTTACATCGGCTTCCTGTGGCCGCTGTGGGACGAGAAGAAGCAGACCTTCGCCGACAAGGTGTGCAGCACCGTCGTCATCCAGGTCCCCAAGGGCTGAGGCCGCCCCTCTCCCCCTTTTCCCCACCCGGCAGCGGAGCCCGTCCGCTGCCGGGTGGGGACGTTTGCGGTCCCGCCGTCGCAGGTGCGCCGCGGTCCGGGAGCGCGGCTCAACTGCCGTGCGGCGGTTCGGGCGCGGCGCAGCGGTGGGCGAAGCGGTCCGCCGCCCGGCGGCCGCTGCTCGACATGCTGGGCTGGACGACCGCCCGGGAGCTCGGCTCCCTCTCGCCGGTCCACCGGTCGCTGGTCGTGGCGGTGGCCTCGCTCATCCGGCTCGGCTATCCCTGGCGGGCAGAACTGATGGCCCCGTACGCACAGTTGATGCACCAGGCGGCGATCCGCGATCTGGATTTCGTGGAGACGCATCCCTCCGAGGCCGAGAAGGTCGAGACCGCCGTGGCGGCGGCCGTACTGTTCCAGCCTGTGATGAAGGCCCTGCACCGGCTGGCCCAGGAGGAGGAGTCGGCCCGGCGGTACGGACTGTGAACCGGGGCGGGCTGCCGGATCCCGGCCCCCGGCCGGACCCGCCCCGCCCCTCGCGCCCGCCCCGCCCCGCCCCGCCCTCGGACCGTCCCTCCCTCGGACCCGTCCCGGCCCCGGGCCTCCCGGCCGACGCGGCTACGGAGCCGCCGCCAGTGCCGCCCGCAGCCGCCGGGCCTGCGTGACCAGTTGCGAGGAGCCGGTCCGCGCGGCGGCCTCCGCCAGCCCCGCCGGGACGGGACCGCGCGCACCGCAGCGCTCCACACAGTCCGCGGCCACCGCCAGCAACTCGCCCGTGCCCCGGGCGGCGGTGGCCGCCGCCAGCAGGGGCGCCAGCGCCTCCGCGAGCACCGCCCAGGTCGTGGCGTACGCACCGGTGGCGGCGGCCGTGCGCGCCGCCTCGGCCAGCCGGCTGGGCTTCACCGTGCCCAGACCGAGCAGCTCGGCCAGGTCCCGCCCGGCCCTCGGGGCGTCCAGCTCACCGCGGGCCGCCAGGAGCAGCAGCGCGTCCACGGCCGCACGGCGGTCTTCGGCATGGCCTGACCCGAGACCGGTGGCCACCGCCAGGTGCAGGGCGGGGCCCGCCGGTCCGCCCAGCTCGGCCAGCCGCGGCAGCGGCGCTCCGCCGCCGCGCTCCCGGGCCGTGGCGCCCGCGGTGACCTCGGGCAGCAGCCAGGCCGCCTGCGTCTCGCGGTCCTCGGGCAGGACGGCCTGCTGGATGAGGCCGCCCCCGCACGTGCGGGAGCAGCTGCGGCCCGTCTCGGTGAACGCCAGGCCCAGCCTGCGGAACGCCGCCGGGAACTCCTGCCGGACGACACACCGTTCCCCGGTCTCGAGCACGATCTGCCGGGCCGCCGCCGGCGGCCGGTCCCACCGGAGGCGGCCGGCCTGCGGGTCCGGGTCCAGGAGCGGGTCCGTCACCCGGCGCAGCACCGCGGGCGGTTCGCCCGCACCCGTGAGCCAGGCCGCCAGCCGGTCGCCCTCGGGGGTGCCGAGCGCGGCTGCCGCGGGCGCGGTCCCGGGGTCGCGCCGTACGCGCAGCAGCGCCTGGGCGAAGTCGGCCGGGGCGGGCTCCGCTCCGAGCCGCCGGTACGCGGTGAGCCGTACGACGAGCTCCTCGGGCTCCAGGGACCCCGTCTCCCAGGTGGGGGTGGCGAGCAGGAACGGCAGCGGGTCGGTGAGGAGGCGGTACGCGGCCTCCGCCAGCCGGGAGGCCGTGACGGCGCTCAGCGCGGCGTGGACGCAGTCCGGCCGGCAGCCGTCTGCGCGCAGGCCCCGCTCCGGTCTCAGGTCGTGCGCGCGGACCCGGCCGAGCACCGCGGCGGCCATCAGTTCCAGCCCGGACAGCTGCTCCGGATCCACCGGCCGGCCGCCCTCCGGACGCCACCAGCGGCCGCCGAGAGCCGGGCGCAGGGCCTCGGCCAGGGCGGCGCGGTCGTGGTGGGCGCGGCGGACGAGGCCGTCGAGGGCGGACTCGAACGCGGCGGCGGTCCGCTCCCCGGACGTGACGCAGGCCGCCACCAGGTCAACGGTCTCGGCGAGCGTCGGGGGCTCGGCGCCGAGGCGGCGGCGTACCGGCGCCGGGGGCAGGACCTCCTCGTACGCCGGCTCCTCACAGGTGCCCGCCGCGGACCCCAGCAGCTCCGCGGCCGCGCGCCGGTGGACGGGGCTCAACGCATCGGCCTGGACGGCGAGTTCCCGGCGCAGATCCCGGTCGCCGGGCCGCAGGTGCCTGACGAGCAGCCCGAGGGCGCGCTCCTGCAGGGCGGTGTCCTCGTGCCCGAAGGCGTCGGCGACGGCCGGCAGCAGCGCCTGCCGGGCCGCCGGGTCGCGCCGTAAGGCCTGGCCCAGGAGCACCAGTTGGGCGCGTACGAGCTTCTTCTCCGGCCGGCGGAGCACTGCGCGGGACATCTGCGCGAGCCGCTGCACCGGCAGCTCGCCCGCCTCGGACAGCCGGGCGAGCACCTGCTGCGCGTGTCCGGCGAGCGGCGACGGCGCATCGGCGGCCATCGCGATCCAGTCGGCCGTGCGCTCCCGTTCCTCGGCCGGGGTGAGTGCGAGGCGCTCCAGCATGGCGAGGAAGAACTTCAGCTGGTTCTGCCGGCCGCCGCGCGCCAGACGTGCGACGCAGCCATCCACGAGGACGCGGCGCTCGACGATCCCCTCCTGCGCGAGCGCCGCCAGCTCGGACGGCCAGTGGTTCGGGGCCGTCGGGTCGCTGCACCAGTGGAGCGCCTCGGGGGATTCGGCCGTCACGAAGAGCAGGGGCACCAGATCCCGTGCGTACGGATCCTGGCGCAGGACGATCGACAGCGGGCTGTGCGTCGTGCGGGCGCGGTCCATCGTGAAGATCGACCGGACCCAGCCGTGCACGAACGCGTCGGTGGTGGGGACCGGGCAGCCGGCGAGCCCGACCAGCTCCCGGATCAGGGGATAGTCCGCCTCGGCGGTCGCGGTGCGGTCCGCGAGGCGGTGGGCGAGGTCACCGAGCCAGCCGGGGTCGCGGTCGGCGAGCAGGTCGAGCAGCAGTCCGGTGGGCGGCTGCCGGCCGTCGCGCAGATCGGGCGCGCCGATCCAGGCGGCCGCGGCGGCCGCGCCGGTGTGGCAGCCGGCGCCCGCGACGAGCAGGCCGGAGCGGATGCGGTCGCGTTCCTGCCAGTGACTCCAGTCCCAGCCGCGTATCTCCCGGCGCAGATCGGCGAGTCGCGCGAGCAGGTCCCGCCGCTCGGGCGCCGTCAGCGGCTTGAGCAGGCCGGGGATCAGGTCGGTGCGGCCTTCGCGGACCGCGTCGAGTATCGGGTTCATCGGGCCCCTCCGGTGGTGGGTACGGGGGTGGTGACGGCCTCGCGCCGCACGTGCGCCGCGCCGCGCGGACGGCGGTGCGTGTGTGCGTGCAGGCACATCGGCGGCCACCGTAATCCGGCCCGCCCGCGGCGGGTGCCGGCTCGGGCCCGTGCTGGCCGATTCACGGGCCTGGTGGCGGTGTTCGCCCGGGAGACGACGGGGGCGGTGGCGTCCGGGTCCGGGGCGGCCACGTCCCCCGGCGGGCAGGGCGCGGGCGGCGGGCACCCGGGGTCGTGGCGGTCGGCGCGCCGGAGATCCCAAGGCAGTCCGCGGGGGAAGCACGCCGTGTCGGAGGCTGCCTCGTCACCTGTCGGAGGCCTCCGGGCGCGGCGTGCTCGGGCGCCGGGCGAAGCACGGCGCCCGGACCTCGGCCCCGGCCGCGCCACTCCCCCGGCGGTCCCCGCCCGGGGAGCCGCCCGGGGAGCCGCCTGCGCGAGGCGGCGGCGGCCTGCCGGCACAGGGCGTCACCTCCCGGTACCCGGCGGCGTTATGGGGCTGCCGCCCTGCGGGGCCACCGATTCGGGAGGACCTCCGATGCCACGATCCGACCGCCCCCGGCCGCCCCGCCGGCCCGGGCTCCCGGCCCTCCTCGCGCTGCTGGCCCTCGCGGCCGCCCCGGGTGGGGCCGCCGCGCTGCCCGTCACCCCGTCGGCGGAACCCGCCCCGCCCACCGCATCCGCCCCACCCACCCCGGCCGCCCCGCCCGCTCTGCCAGCCCCAGCCGCCCCGCCCACGCCGCCCGCCCCAGCCGCCCTGCTCGCCCCGCCCGGCCCAGCCGCCCCGGCCGCCCCGGCCGCCGAGCCGGTACGCACCGGTGTCCCGGCCGCCGAGGCCGCGCTGCGGCGGCTGCTGCCCCGGCATGCCGACCAGTTCACCCTCCTGCCCGGGACCCGCGGCGCCGACGGCCAGGACGCGTTCACGGTGTCCGGCCGGGCCGGGGCCGTCGTCGTCCGGGGCAGTACGCCGGCGACCGTGCTGACCGGGGTCGGCTGGTACCTC
Source organism: Streptomyces sp. NPDC050448 (assembly GCF_040655295.1). Taxonomy (NCBI): domain Bacteria; kingdom Bacillati; phylum Actinomycetota; class Actinomycetes; order Kitasatosporales; family Streptomycetaceae; genus Streptomyces; species Streptomyces sp. NPDC050448. The sequence continues at coordinate 171,458 of NZ_JBFAJR010000007.1, forward strand.
CGGCACGTCGCCCGGGTGGACATCGGCTGGCCGGGCGACAGCCTGGGCGAGCTCCCGGACGTCCTGCCCGGAGTCCCCCAGCCGGTCACCCGCAGCGCCCTGGTGCGTCACCGGTACGCCCTCAACGACACCGACGACGGATACGCGGGCGCGTACCGCACGTGGGAGGAGCGCCGGCAGCAGATCGACCTGCTCGCCCTCCACGGCATCAACGAGGTACTGGTCCAGGTCGGCGCGGAGTATCCGTACTACGCGGCCCTCCAGCGGTACGGGTACACGGCGGCGGAACTGCGCGCATGGATCCCGGGCCCCGCGCACCAGAGCTGGTGGCTGCTGCAGAACCTGAGCGGCTTCGGCGGCCCGGTCGGGGAGCAGCTGATCGAGGAGCGGGCGGCGCTCGGCCGGCGGGTCGCCGACGAACTGCGCGCCCTCGGCATGACCCCGGTCCTGCCCGGCTTCTTCGGCACGGTGCCGCCGGGCTTCGCCGACCGCAACCCCGGCGCCCGGGTACGGCCCCAGGGCACGTGGGACGGGTTCGCCCGGCCCGACTGGCTGGATCCGGCCGGGCCCGTGTTCGCCGCGCTCGCGGCCGACTACTACGCCGCGCAGCACACCCGGTTCGGCGACAGCCCGATGTACCGGATGAGCCCGCTGCACGAGGGCGGGACGGCGGCGTCCGTCGATGTGAAGGCGGCCGCGGGCGCCGTGCAGAAGGCCCTCGACACGGCGCATCCGGGCGCCATCTGGGCCGTGCTGGGCTGGCAGGACGACCCGACCAAGGAGCTGCTCGCCGGGGTGGACGCCTCCCGGATGCTGATCGTGGACGGGATGTCCGAGCGCTACGAGAAGCCGGACCGCGAGACGTCCTGGGCACACACCCCGTACGCGCTGGGCACGATCCACAACTTCGGCGGGCACACGACGGTCGGCGCCAACACCTCCGTCTGGATCGAACGCTTCGACGAGTGGCGCGCCAAGCCGGACAGCGCGCTGACCGGCATCGCGTACATGCCGGAGGCGGCGGGGACCGACCCGGCGGCCTTCGAGCTCTTCACCGACCTCGCGTGGGAGCCCGGGCCGATCGACCAGCAGGAGTGGTTCGCCGCCTACGCGCGCAGCCGTTACGGCGCCGCGGACGGGTACGCGGAGGCCGCCTGGGAGGCACTGCGGCGCGGCCCCTACAGCACCGGGACCGCCACCGCGCAACCCCAGGACGGCCTCTTCACCGCCCGGCCGAGTCTGACGGCGAACAAGGCGACCACCTGGGGGCCCGGGGAAATGCGCTACCCGGCGGCGTCGGTGCGCACCGCGCTGGACGCGCTGCTGAAGGCCGCGCCCCGGCTGCGCCGTTCGAGCGCGTACCGGTACGACCTGGTGGACATCGCGCGGCAGGCCCTCGCCAACCATGCGCGGGTGCTGCTGCCGCAGATCAGGACCGCATACGAGGCCGGGGACCTCGGCCGGTTCCGCCTGCTGGTCGAGGAGTGGCAGCGCGACGAGCGGATGCTGGCGGCCGTCACCGGATCGGACCGGCACTTCCTGTTCGGCCGGTGGACGGCCGCCGCCCGGTCCTGGGGTGCGAACGACGGGGAGCGCGACCGCTACGAGTACGACGTCCGCTCCCTGCTGACGACGTGGGGCACGCGTACGACCAGCGAGCGGCCGTCCTGGCTGCACGACTACGCGAACCGCGAGTGGGCCGGGATGCTCGAGGAGTTCTACGCGCCGCGCTGGGCGCGGTACTTCGCCTCGCTGGACAAGGCTCTGGTCTCGGGTGACACGCCGGAGGCCATCGACTGGTACGCCGTCGAGGACGCGTGGGCCCGCCGTACCACGGCGCATCCGACGGAGCCGAACGGGGATCCGTACGCGCTCGCGCGCGCCGTCGCGGATGCGCTGCCCCCGGCGGACGCACGGACCTGACGCACCGCCGGACCGCCCGCCCCGCCCCGTCCTGGTCTGCGGTCAGTCCCCGGGCCTGCGGGGGGCGAGCCGTTCGACGACCTCGGCCAGGTCCTCGCACACCTGCTCGATCTTCAGGCGGATGTTGTGCTGCTCGGTGACCAACGCGGACAGCAGCAGCGCGGTCAGGGCCGCCGAACCGTTGAGCGCCTGAAGGTTGACCATGATCTCGAAGAGGGTGTGGCCGGAGAACGGTCCGACGCGTTCGGTCGCCGCCACGATCGTCAGGACGGACAGGAGCAGCACGACGGGCGCGCTGCCTGCCAGCCGGAAGCGCACGGCCGACCAGATCAGCAGCGGGAAGACGAGGAAGAGCAGCGACAGGGAGCTCCGGGTGGTCACCAGCGCCACGACCCCGGCGGCGACCGTCAGCGCCACCGCCTCGGCGACGCGGTAGGGGTCCTTCGGCATCCTCACCCTGGGCAGGACGAGCAGCAGCGGGGTCACGACGAGCACCCCCATCGCGTCGCCGGCCCACCACGCCGACCACACGGGCCAGAACCGGCTCGGTGCCAGGTCCCCGTTGCCCACCAGCACGAGGGTGCCGATGGTGGCGCTGAGCAGCATCGGCAGCAGCCCGCCCAGGAAGACCAGGGCCGCCCCGTCCCGGAGCCGGTCCAGCTCCGTTCGGAAGCCCGCGCGGCGCAGCAGCAGGTACGCGCACACCGGCGCGAGGGTGTTTCCGGCGATGATCCCGATGTCGGGGGTGTGGACGCCGCTGAGGTGCGCGATGGAGAAATACGCTCCGAGGGCGATGCCCGGCCAGACCCGCAGGCCGAGCCAGAGCAGGGCGGCGACCGCGATGCCGGTGGGCGGCCACAGGGGCGTGACCACCGCGCCCTCGACGACCACGCGCAGCAGGAGGCCGATCCGTCCTGCGACGTAGTAGGCAACGGTGACGGCGAGGATCTCGAGAAGGGTGCGGGTCAGTCGTCGCCATTCCTCGGTGGGCACCACAGCATCAGACAACAGCCGCCCCCTCCGGGCGGAGCGTGACACGCGCTACCAGGGGCGGGGTCCTGCCGCGTCATGGCTGAGGACGAGCACCGCCGCGTCGTCCGCGTGACCGGTGGAGTCGGCCACCTTCATGATCTCGGCGGCGATCTCGTCGGGGTCGGCGCCCGCCGCCTCCCGGACCACCTGGGCCACGCGGGCCAGCCCGACGTCGATCGGGAACGACGGCCCTTCGACGACGCCGTCGGTGAGCAGGACGATGGAGCCCGCCTGGTCCAGCCGGCGCCGGGTCACCGCGTACCCCGCCCCGGGCTCCACTCCCAGCGGCAGGCCTCCGTCGTCGTCGGTGATGCCGTACCGGCCGTCGACCGTGGCCCAGACGGAGGGCACGTGGCCGGCCCGGGCGCTCTCGAGCTCCCAAGTCTCGGGGTCGAAGCGGAGCAGGGTGCAGGTCGCGAAGAGTTCGCAGTCCATCGATAGCAGTACGTCGTTCGCCCGGCTCAGCACCTCGCCCGGGTCCACGACGACGGCGGACACCGCGCGCAGGCCGACGCGGACCTGCCCCATGAAGGCGGCGGCCTCGACGTCGTGCCCCTGGACGTCGCCGATGGAGAAGGCGAGAGCGCCTTCGGGCAGCCGGAAGCCGTCGTACCAGTCGCCGCCGATGTCCAGGCCGTGCCGGGCGGGTGCGTAGCGGGCCGCGCTGCGCAGCCCGGGCAGGTCGGGGAGCGCGGCCGGCAGCATCTCGCGCTGGAGGGCCACGGCGAGCTCCACCCGGGCCTGCTGCATCTCCGCCCCGGCCCGCACCCGGGCGGTGAGCCGTCCCAGGGTGGTCAGCAGGTCGTCGGCGCTCACCGATTTCGGGGGACGGCGCGGGGTCACGGACCACTCCCGGGTGCATCCATATGTGCCTGCCCTCGGCTCTCGGCTCTCGCTGCGCGCGCTGCGCCAAAGATCCGAGCACATCATATTTCCACCCTCCGGGGGCCGCGACAGATACGGTCCGTCCAGCTCCGGGTCCGGCCCTGCCGGTTACGGGTCGGCCGACCACAGGGCGTGAGCTATGTTTGAAGACGAGTGACATGAGAGGGAGGCCCATCGGTGTCATCGGGGCAGCAGGCACGCGCACAGGCGGCTGCGATCACGCCGAGTGGGCAGGCGCCGCCGGTCCAGGAGCGCGCCCCCGGCGACCGGGTACGGGCCCTGTTCGACGGCCATCGGCTGTCCCCCGGGCAGCGGCGGATCGCCCAGTACCTGATCGACCACCTCACCGAGGCCGCGTTCCTCTCCATCACCGAGCTCGCGGAGCGGGTGGGCGTCAGCCAGCCGTCGGTGACACGTTTCGCCACCGCCCTCGGGTTCAGCGGCTATCCGGCCCTGCGCGACGCCTTGCAGCCGATGGCACTGAGCGCGGTCGCGGGCTCCCCGGAGACCCACGAGCAGTTCCGCCGCAACGAGCTGCAGGCGGCCGTGGACGCCGAGATCGCGAACCTGGAGAGCGTACGGCGGCTGCTCGCCGACACCCACCAGGTGCTCGACATCGGCCGCGAGCTGGCCCGCTCGGTGCCGCTGACGGTTCTGGGCCTGCGGATCTCGGTCTCGCTCGCGGAGTACTTCGCCTACGCGGCACGGCGCATCCATCCCGATGTCCGGCTGGTGACACGTGGAGGCAGCGTCGCCTACGACGCCCTGCTCCAGTCCCGGGAAGCGGGCGGGACCTGGGCGCTGGCCTTCGCCATGCCCCGGCACGCCAAGGAGACCCTGGCGGCGCTCCGGGCCGCCCGCAGCGCCGGGCTGAAGATCGCGCTGATCACCGACACCACCCTGGGTCCGCTGGTGGACGAGGCGGACGTGGCGCTGACCGCCGGGACCGGGGCGCGGCTGGTGTTCGACTCGTACGCGGCGCCGGGCATGCTCTCCGCGGCCCTGCTGCAGGCGATGGCCGACGCGGATCCCGAGCGGACGCAGGCGCGGCTCGAAGGGTACGAGCAGGTCGCCGACCAGCACGGATTCTTCCTGTAAGACCGATTTTGAACCGGTACGAGGCAGTCCACTTTCATGCCGTCCGCGGGTATGTAATTTTTCATTCTCTTGTTTACTCGACGGTATATATGTTTACTAAGCAGCGCGCCGGATCCACCAGACGCCAAGGAGAGCGACCCCACGCTCTCTCAGAACAGGCATCCGCGCGGGACGCTCCTCCTCACGTCCCGCCTCGGTGCCGGTTCCCGACGCTGGGATCCACCAGAGCGCTTGTGGCGGCCTCGGTCAACCCCTGGGCCGAGGCCGCCCACCAACGTCTCGATCAGAGTTCGACACCATTCGGAAGCGACGAGAATGCGCCAGACGGCCTCTACCACGCTCAGCCCGGACTGGCCTTGCCAGGTCAAGGCCCCCGGTACCCACGACTGGGAACGCACGGCCATGCGCTGGCTGCGGGATCTGCTCCCGGCCCGCTACGGCAGCTATTCGACGCTGACGCGGAGCCCCGTCCTCCTCACCCGGCACGCCCAGCTCCAGCTCCAGCACGAGATGCGTGCGGTCCGGGTCGCGCTGGAGACCGCCCGGGCCGAACTGCCCTCGATGGGCGTGGCCGAGTCCGTCATCGAGAACTCGATCCGGATGTACGCCGTCGAGCTCCAGCAGCTCGGCCGGCTCTCCCGCGCGGTGCGCCTCCTCGGCGACGCGCTGCGCGTCACACCCAGTTGACCTGCGCACGGCGCAGCAGCGGGTCGTCCACCAGCTCCCACAGCGGTACCGCGTAGTTCCCGAAGCCGTAGCGGCCTCCGTAGTGCAGGCCGAGGACGCGGTGATCGACCAGGTCGAAGACCGGGGAGCCGCTGTTGCCGCCCAGCGTGGAGCAGTCGTGCTTCACGGTGAGCTCGCCGGGAACCAGCCCCGTCGTCGTGCCGGGCTGGAGGCGCTTCACGTTGTAGACGTCCATGAAGATGCGGCGCATGGCCTCCGGTTCGTTGCGGCGGCCGTCCTCCGCCGGGTAGCCGATCACGTACACCGGCCGGCCGGGCACGTCGGCGGGCGGATCGGCCGCCACGGCCAGCGGGGTCGTCGGAGCCCGGCCGCCCTGGGCGGCGTCGATGCGCAGCAGGGCCATGTCGACGTCGGGGTGGATCCCCACCACTTCGGTGACCGCGAACTCCAGCGAGGCGTCGCCGGGAACGGCGGCCAGCTCCTCGGCCAGGTCCAGCCGCGCGCCCATGCCCGGCCGGAACGTCCAGCCGGCTCCGTCGCCCGTCGCGAACTCGACGGCCACATGGCGGTTCGTCATCACGACGTCGGGACTGACGAGGAACGCGGTGCCCAGCCAGTCCAGACTGGCGTGTCCCGTGACCTCCACCCGGCCCACGCGGGCGATCGACGCCCGGATGCCGTCGCGCTGGCCGTCGAGCACCGCCCAGTCGCCCTGCTGCGAGGGGAAGTCCTGCCCCTGGATCAGCAGGGCCGGCCGGCCTTCGAGCAGGACGATCGCCTCGACGCCGAAGTACTCGTCGTCGTCGACCTCGTCCGCCCGCCCGGCCGCGAGCTTCTCCAGTCCGCTGACGCCCGCGTTCAGCACCCTCGCCCGCTCCTGGCGGGCGAACTCGCCGATCTGCCCGGCCGGTGCCCGGTCCGCCGGGAGGCTCTCCGCCGACTCGGGGATCTCCTCCTCCAGTCCCCGGCGTACCCGGTCGGCGACCTCGCGCAGGTCCCCGAAGACCTGCTCGGGCCCGGTCGCCACCGGTGAGCTGCCGCTGCCACGCATCTCATGCCACCTCCGTCCGGCTCTGCTGCTGCGCCAGCGCCGACTGCGCCGCCGTGATCTCGTCGTGGACCTCGGGGCTGTGCTCCCGCAGGTGCCGCATCACGCTGCTCATCTGGGTGCCGACATTGACGAACGCGGTGCTCTTGCCCTGGAAGTTGACGTCCTCGACGCGCCGCGTCCCGCGGTGGAGTGCGACCACCTGCCAGTCGTCGGTGAAGACGGGTGATCCGGACGAGCCGCCCCGGGTGTCGGTGAAGTAGCGCACGTCGTTCTCGTTCGCCTCGTAGACGAGGTTGTTGCGCAGGGCGACCCGCTTCGGCTGGCCGCCGGGGTGCTGGATGATGTTGACCGCCACCGGCTCCTGGGCGACCGTCAGCGGCTCGATGGCCACCCGCAGAGCCTCCCGCGGCGGCTGGCCGGTGAGCCGCAGGATCGCGTAGTCCAGCTCCTCGTCCCAGGCGACGAGGCCGCTGGCGGGCACCTCTTCGGTCTCCGTGCCGTCCGCGCCGTAGTCGAAGCGCGAGCGGGAGTTCTGCGCCTGCAGCTGGAGGTCAGCCGGATCCACGATGCCGCGGTCGGTGGCACTGCGGGTCCGGGCGTTCACCACGTGGTGGTTGGTGACGAGCAGGTCCGGGGCGATGAGCCAGCCCGTCCCCGAGTGCGGGAAGCCGTTCGGCTGGAGCGGGGCGCCGGCCCGGTACGGCAGGACCTTGATCCGGGCGACCGCCCTGCCCGCCTCCTCTCCGCCGCGCAGGAACTCGAAGGGCACCGTGTCGTCCCGGTGGATGATCTCTTCCTTGGTCTCCCCGGCGGGCAGGGCGGCCGGCACGTCGGGCTCACCGGCGGCGTCGCGCGCCACGTCGTCCAGGGCCTTCTGGAAGACGGCGAGCGGGCCGGCCTCGACGGTCTGGGCGACGGCGTTGCGCAGCCAGATCTCCAGCGGTACCGAGCCGTCGACGAGCCGCTCCACGCGGTTCATCTCGTTCAGGTCCGAGTGCACCTGCATGCCGGGAGCGGCGACCAGCGGCAGCGTGCCCCGGTACCTGGGCATGATGCCGTCGAGGAGCAGCCGCCGTACCAGCGGGTCGGCCAGCCCGGCCTCCAGTGAGGCGTCGACCAGCCGGACGATTTCCTCGGAGGGGAGATACGCATCGCTCATACGGGCTCAGGCCGCTCGCGGGCCGTTCCTTTCGGCTGTGCGGGCCGGTACGGGCGGCACCGGGCCGGGGGCGCCCGCACCCATGGCGGCCGCCACGCCGGAGACGAGTTCGCCGCTGTGGTCGTGCAGCACGAGAAGCCGCTGGGCGAGCCCGTCGAGGGTGCCCCGGTCGCGGGCCTCGCGCAGGAGGCCGGCCATGGCGGAGTACGGGACATCGGCGGGCGCGGCGCTCTCCTGCGGGGGCCCGTACGGCAGGACCACGGCGGCGGGGGACGAGGACGGCGGCGGGGACGGCAGGGACTGGGGCGGGGGAAGCGGTGGCGCGGGCTGGGCCGGCGGTACGGGGCCGACGGCGTTCCGGAGGATCTTCGCCAGGGCGAACCGCAGCTCGGGCTGCGCCGCCAGCACGCGGACGATCGTGTCCGCGAGCGCGTCCAGGGCCCCGTCGTCGGTGTCCGGCAGTCCCACGACCTCCAGGCAGTGGCCGAGCGCGGCCGGATCCTGCCGGGACACCTCGGCCGCGACGGCCCGGACCAGGACCGGCTGCTCGGCCAGCGCCTCGTCGGGCAGCTGCCGCAGCCGCCGGGCGAGGCGACGCTCGGTTTCGGGGCCGCCTTCGCGCGAGGCAACCAGCCGGGCCCGGGCCAGCATGGCTCCCATCGCGTCGAAGTCGCGGCCGAGGCCGGTCGCGATGTCCTCCGCCTCGACGAGGTCGCGTTCGGCGTCCTGCACGTCGCCGTCCTCCTCCGCGAGGCGCGCGGAGAGCAGCAGCAGCTCCAGCTGCGCATCGGCGTCGCCCGCCTCCTCCGCACGGTCGACGGCCTCCTGCGCCATGTCCCTGGCCTCCGTACGCCGTCCGCTGCGGGCCAGGGTCTCGACGAGCAGGGGGTGGAGGGGGCTGCCCGGTGTCCAGGGGCGGCGTTCGGCGAGCCGGGCCGCGGCCTCGTCGGTGTAGCCCTGCGCCAGCAGGTCCTCGATCTCGCGTGCGGCGATCCGCTCCCAGTCCTCCTGGTCGGCGTCGGACATCACCTGGTCCGCGATGTGCCCGCCGAGGCGGCCGGTCAGGAAGGCGGCCGACCGGGAGGACATGTCCTGGTCCGCGCGGTCGAGGTAGCGCTCGACGCCGGGCTCCCAGCGCTGCTCCACGGAACGGGGGTTCTCGTTCAGGCGCAGCCGGTGGTAGATCTCCTCGGCGCGGGCCTCCGGCCCCTCGCGGGCCGCGTAGTACTCCACCGCGCGCTGCCCGACGGTGCGCATCATGTCGGTGCGCGCGGTGTCCGACAGGCGCAGCATGATGGCCCGCAGGTCGGAGCGGTGCCTCAGGACATTGGGGCCGGCCGGCTCCATGAGGTCCAGCCGGGCCAGCCGTCCGAAGAGGCGGCGCGCCTGCTCCGCGGAGTCGACGTCCAGTCCGCACGCCGCGGCGAGGACGTCCTGGATCAGCTCGGGGGTGATGGTGCGCAGCGCCAGGCCCGCCTGGGCGAGGGCGCGTGCCTCCGCGTCGGCGATGTGCTTGAGGATGCGGTCGTACAGGATCCCCTGGACGAGCATCTGGTCGACCTTGCGGTAGAAGTACCGGCGCCGGGCGGGCAGGCTCTCGACGAGCTCGGTGAGCGAGCCGGCCTCCTCGCGGGCGGTCACGGCCGCCTGCGCGGCCAGCTTCAGGCTGAGCGGGTGACCGCCGACCCGATCGGCCAGGGACCGGGCCACGGCCTCGTCCTCGACCCCGCAGGACATCAGGAGTTCCACGGCGGCGTCCGGTTCGAGGTCGCCGAGCGCGATCGTCTTCGGTTCCGCGGCCCGTGCCGGATGGTGGACGCCGGCCCGTCCGGCGACGATGAACCGCAGCCTCGGATACGCCTCTTGGAAGGCCGACCAGATGGCCCACATCCGGCCGAGCACGGGGTTCGCGCGGTACTGGGCCTCCTCGAACGAGTCGATCACGATCACCAGCGGCGGGCCGCCGCCCGCGCCGCCGCCCGCGCCCGCCACCGCCTGGACGAGGCATTCGGCGACCCGGCGGACGAGGTCCGTCTCGCGGGTGCGCGCCCGGCTGTGGAACTGTTCGGCGGCCCCGCGCCCGGCTCCCGAGCGGGTGGTGGAGAGCTGGTACAGCTCGTCGACCGTGTTCTGCTCCTCCCGCTGGGTGCGGGCGGTCTCCTCGCACTCACCGGCCAGCGCGTCGAACGCGGCGCGCCGCTCGGGGTACTGGACGCCGAGCTGCCGGGCGATGTCGGCGACCAGAGTGACCGGCTCGTGGACGGAGAGCGTGGGCCGCTCGAAGTCGATGTAGGCGAAGGGGAAGCCGGCGGGGAGGTCGAGGAGGAACTTGGCGAGCAGGGTGCTCTTCCCCATGCCGCCCAGCCCGTGGACGAGCAAGGGGGGGTCCTTGACGGAGCCACCGCCCTCGGGGCCTCGTCCCGGCAGCTCCGGCTGCGGCGCGGCGGGCGGGGAGGCCGCGGGCAGTGCGACGTATGCGCGCAGCTGGTCCAGCTCGGCGGCGCGCCCGCAGAACCTGCCCTTGACCAGGCGTTCGAGCGGCTGGCGCAGTCTGGCCCGCTCCAGCAGCTGCTGGACGTGCTCGGGGTCCGCAATCCCCGTCGTGTGCGGGATCTGCGCGAGCCACAGCACCGCCTGGAGGATGTCGGCTAGCCCGTCGACGTCCTGTTCCATCAGCGCCGGCGGTGTGCCGCAGAGGTAGGCGAGCGCGAACCGTTCCGGTCCGGGGCCCTCGGGGGCCTGGCCGAGGTTGGCCTCCAGGCCGAGGCGCGCGGCCTCCGGGCCGGCCAGGCCGCGCAGTGCCGCCTCGCGGGCCTCCGGCTTGAGGACCCAGGTGGTACGGGGCTGCATGCCGAGGGTCGCGCAGTCGTGGACGAGTTCCAGCGCCGCCCGGCCGCTGCTCGCCCCCTCGCCCGGCAGCCGCAGCCGGGTGGGATCGAACCCGGTGAGCAGGCTTGCGGCCTCCCGGTACGCCCTGCGGCTGTCCGCGACGGCCGGCGCGGGCTCGAACGCCGCGGCGAGCAGTTCCCCGCGCAGCCGGGCGGCGAAGTCCTCGCCGGACCGCAGCGAGAGGTAGACGTGCACGGTCCGTTCCGCCGCCGTGCAGATCTTCCGCATGTAGCTGTCGTCCCCCGGACCCTGCGCCGCGTCGAGGACCGTCGCGACGGCCACGCCGGCCAGCGCCTCGATCTCGGCCGTGTCCCGCGGCTCGGGCGTCTGCGCGAAGAACGTCCGGAAGAACGTGTCCAGATCGTCGGGACCGACGACCCGTGCCGTGTCCCGGCACTCGTTCTTGCGGATGTCGTACGGCAGCTGGCGCATCGTCGGCCCGTAGCCCAGCAGCACCAGCCGGGGCACGGTCTCCTCCTGCACCGGGGTGTACTCGTAGACGGCCAGGGCCAGCTGGCCGATGCAGTCCCAGACGTCGGAGTTGACGTCGAGCTTGTCGCACTCGTCGAGGACGAGCCAGAACCGCTCCTCCGCAGCCGTGGCGCGACTGACGATCCGGTGCACGGCGTCGTCGACCGACGGCAGTGGATCGTTCAACTGTGCCGTGTTCAACGGTGAGATGTCGGCGTCCCGGTCCGAGACGAACTCGGCCAGCCGCCGGATCACCTGGGCGGCGGTCGAGGTGCGCGACAGCGTCACCCGCACCGGGCGGAATCCGCAGTGCTGGCCGAGGTAGCGGATCAGGTTGTACGTGTACGAGCGCCCGCTGTCGGCCTCGCCGTCGACCACCAGCACGGTCTTCTCGGGGTCGGCGAGGAATTCCCGCAGGCGCGCCCGCAGGTCGGCGCGGTCGATGAACACCTCGGTGCCGTTCTTGAGCACGCCGGCGAGGAAGTAGTCCGGGGCGCAGGAGTGCACGGTCGCGTCCTCCCGCAGCCTGGCCCGGAGCCTCATGGCCTCCGTGCCGGCCGGCAGGGAGGCCAGCTGGTCGAGGCTGAGCAGGACGTCGAGCAGGCGGAGCTGCGCCGCTATGTCCTTGCGCGAGGCGCGTACCAGCGTGGCGGCGTTCTCTCCGCTCTTGTTGGTCAGCGCGAGGCTGCCGATGAATTCCGGGGGGAACGCGTACTGCGCGAGCCTGTCCTGCGGGTCCGGGGTGTCGAGGAAATAGTCACGCACCCAGGTGGTGACGAGGCCCCATTCCGTATCGGTGAGCGGCATACCGCACCTACCCGGCCACCCCTGACGGGCGGCAGACGGATTGATTGCTACCTGTCATGGTTTCACTCGGTCTGTTCGGTGGCAAGGCGGCCGAACAGCACGCGCACCGGTTCCCGGACGGCCTCGGCCGCGAGGCTGGTCACCGCCAGTATTGGCCGGGCGCGGAGTGGCCGCCAGTCGGTCCCGGGCGTTGCTCCGGCCGCCGCGCCCGATCGGGCGTCGCTGCGCGCCGCGCGATTGGGCGGGCCCTCGGCCGCGGAACCCATGCCCGAGGTACCGCCCCATCCGATGCCATCGTGCTCACCTCGTCCGAGGAGGACCTCATGCCCGCAGGCCTGTCCATCCACGTAGGACTCAACAACGTCGACCCCCGCGCATACGACGGCTGGGACGGACAGCTCGTGGCGTGCGAGAACGACGCCCGCGACATGGCCGAACTGGCCCGCGGCGCCGGGTTCGACGACACCGTGATCCTGACGAAGGACGCCACCGTGGACACCGTCACGGCCGCACTGCGCCAGGCGGCCGGGAAGCTCAAGGGCGGGGACATCCTGCTCCTCACCTACTCGGGCCACGGCGGCCAGATGCCCGACACCGACGGCGACGAACCGGACGAGCTCGACGAGACCCTCGTGTTCTTCGACCGCCAGTTCCTCGACGACGAGCTGCACCGGGAATTCCTGCGGTTCCACCAGGACGTCCGGATCCTCACCCTCCTCGACTGCTGCCACAGCGGCACCGCCACCGAACTGGTCGACACCCCCGCCCCGGGGGAGGCGGTCCGGCTGATGCCGGTGCTGAAGCAGCAGCAGATCTTCGAGCGGGACAAGGCGTTCTTCCAGGAGCTCCAGCGCGAGCTGAGGAGTACGGACGGCGACGGCCGGGAACCCGGCGTCGTCCTCATCTCCGCCTGCCAGGACGACCAGGTCGCCATGGACGGCCGCGTCAACGGCAAGTTCACCGAAACCCTGCTCCGGGTCTGGAACGGCGGGGAGTTCAGCGGCGGCTACGAGGCCTTCCACCAGCGCATCAAGAAGGCCATGCCCGCCACCCAGATCCCGAACTTCTTCACGACGGGCAACCCCGACGCCGGCTTCCTCGCCCAGAAGCCCTTCACGGTCTGAGCCGCCGGGGATCGGCGTCACCGGTCCGCCACGTCAGTTCGGTCACTGAACCGACGCGCAACGGTTGGCCCATGGCGCTCCCCCGCGACTACCGCGGCCAGTCCTGCTCCCTCTCCCGCGCCATGGAGGTCGTCGGCGAGCGCCGGACCCTGCTGATCGTGCGGGACGCCTTCTTCGGAGTCCGGCGGTTCGGGGACTTCGCAGCCCACCTCGGCATCCCGCGCGCGGTTCTCGCCGACCGGCTCGCCGGCCGCGGGTGCACCAGCGGCGCGCGGTGCGGGGGAAGGACGGCGCGTGACCTTTGGCGCGGTCCGTCGTTGAACACGGCGGTCAAGCGAAGTGCACCAGTGAAGTCCCGGGTCTCCCCGCGAGGCCCGGGACTTCGTGCGTCGGCGCCGGGATCCCGGGCGGCGGCGTCCGGGTCAGATGAGCCCGTTGTCCCTGGCGTAGAGGGCGGCCTGGGTCCGGTCGCGCAGGCCCAGCCGGCTCAGGACGCGGGAGATGTGGTTCTTGACGGTGCCCTCGCTGAGGTAGAGGCGGGAGGCGATCTCCTTGTTCGTGGCACCCGCCGAGATGAGGCGGAGGACCTCCGTCTCGCGGGGCGTGAGCAGCTCGGGGGCCGGGAGTCCGGCCGCCAGGTCGGCGATGACCGTCTGGTCGAACTGGGCGATCCCCGCGTGGGCGAGACGTACGGCCCGGGCCAGCTCGGCGGCGGGCAGGTTCTTCAGGAGGTAGCCGACCGCGCCGGCCTTCAGCGCCCGGGTGACGTACTCGTCGTCGTTGAACGTCGTCAGCATCACGATCTTGCATGCGGGCAGGCTGCGGCGGAGCAGCCCCGTGGCGGCCACGCCGTCGATCCCGGGCATCCGGACGTCCATCAGCACCACGTCGGGGCGGCAGGCCGGGGCCGTTTCGGCGGCCTCGGCGCCGTCGCGGGCGCTGCCCGCCACCTCGATGCCCGGCTGGATGCCGAGGAGTGCGGTGATGCCCTCCCTCACGAGGTCCTGGTCGTCGACGACGAAGACCCGTACGTTCGCGTTCACGCCGGCGTCCCCGTTCCCGTTCCCGTTCTGGTTGTGGTTCTGGTTCTGGTTCTGGTTCACCACGGGACCCCGACCGTGAGGACCGTGCCGCCGGCCGAGCTGTCGATGGCCACGGTTCCCTCGGCGATACGGACCCGTTCGCGCAGTCCCGTGAGCCCGAACCCCTCGTCGGCAGCGGCGAATCCGGTGCCGTTGTCGACCACTTGGAGGCGGGCTCCGTGCTCGTCGTGGGCGACGTTCACCCCGATCTCGGTGGCGCCGGAATGCCGGCAGGCGTTGGTCAGCCCCTCCTGTGCGGCCCGGTACAGCACCAGCAGCGGCCTGCGTTCGGCGCCCGACATCTCGAGGGTGATGCGGCGGCTCCCGCCGTCCAGGTGGTGGACGAGGTCGGCGAGCGCCCGGGACAGGCCGACCGGTTCGGACTCCGACTCGGGACCCAGGGTGCGCACGGACGCCCGTACCTCGTCCAGGGCGCGGTTCGCCGACCAGCGGGCATGCGACACGGCTTGCGCCGAACCCTGCGGATCGAGCGAGGCGAACGCCTCGGCCTTCTCCAACTGGATCCCGATCGCCGTCAGATGGTGGCCCAGGCTGTCGTGGATCTCGCGGGCCAGCCGGTTGCGTTCGCGGGCCGCCGACAGCTCCGCGACCTGGGCGAGGGTGCCCTCCAGCCGGGCCCGGGCCTGCTGCTCGCGAACGGCCACCGCGGCCATGGCGAGGGCCAGGACGACCCCCAGGGCGAACATCAGCAGGTCCGAGATGTACTCGGCCCGCACCTGCCAGTGCGGTACCCAGAGGGTGAACGCGCCGGCCAGCGCCGCCACGCAGCCGACGCCGAGCCCGATGGCGACGGCGGACCCGTACGCGAACAACGCCAGGAACGGTACGAGGACGAACAGCACGCGCGACAGTCCGGAGTCGTCGAGGGCCGCCACCGCGCAGAGCAGCACCACCCTGAGGGCGAACACCGCGCCCGGAGCGATCCGCCGGCCCCGCCACTCCCGCCGTTCACGACGGTCCAGGGCGATCAAGGCGCCGAGCAGGGCCGCGTATCCGGCGGTCCGGGCGCCCGGGCCCGCACCGATCAGGGCGTAGTAGACACCCCCGAGCAGTACGGCGCCGTACAGAACGGCGGGTATCCAGGGAACCGGCCGCGACATCGGGCCTCCTCAAGGGCTCATGAAGGCTCGAAGGCTCTCTTCCGGTGCAGCGTACGCGGCCGCTACCCCGATCCCGCATGCACGCGAGGAAGCGGCGCAGGGATTGGCCGGAGGTCATGTGACCTCTGGTCACAGCGGATCGGGCCGTCTCTCACTTACCCACGATGACCTGCGGTTTCTAGATTTCGAGGCGTCACGTTCCCCATCGAGAAGAGTGCGTCGTGCTTCGCCATCTCGCCATCGCCCCGTTGCTGCTCGCCACCGCCCTGACCGTTCCGGCGGCCACCACCCAAGGGGACCGCTGCTCCGGCGTACGGGTCCCGGGAGCCGAGTACGCGGTCTCCAGCTGCCTGACCGACCTGACGACCACGGGAACCACCCGGACCGGGCACACCGACAAGGAGGACTGGAAGGGTCTGGTGGCGCCGGACACCGTCACCCCGTCCGGGGTCCCCGGGGTCCAGATCGACGGCTACTTCCCCGACACCTCCACCACCAACACCAACCACGGCTGGAACCACGACAGCCAGTTCGTCATCCGGCTGCCCAAGAACTGGAACGGCGGGCTCGTCGTGGCCGGCCCGCCCGGGACCCGCGAGCAGTACGCCAACGACCCGATCATCAGCGACCAGGTGCTCGCCAAGGGCTACGCCTACGCCGCCACCGACAAGGGCAACACCGGCGACGAGCTCTACAAGGACGGCGACCGCCCCGGCGACGCGATCATGGAGTGGCACCGCCGGGTGGCGGAGCTCACCGTGGCGGCGAAGAAGGTCACCGACCAGCACTACGGACGCACCCCGCGCGTCACCTACGCCGCCGGGCTCTCCGCGGGCGGATACCTGGTCCGCTGGCAGCTCGAGCACTACCCGGAGCTCTACACGGGCGGCATCGACTGGAACGCCCTCACCTTCACCAAGGAGGGCAGCCTGCTCACCACCCTCCCGCCGGCGCTGCGCGCCTTCCCCCGCCTGACCCAGGGCGACCAGGCCGCACGCGATGCCGCACGCGACGAGATCATCGCAGCGGGCTACCCGGCGGATTCCGAGAAGCAGTGGGGCTACCACTACGCCTACCAGTGGGACCTCCTGCAGCGTGTGGTCCGCGAGGAGGTCGACCCCGGCTACGACGGCGCAACCCAGGGCGGCACCCCCTTCTGCCCGGCGGGTACCGGTCCCGGCTGCGACACGGACTACGACTTCGCCTCGCGCCCCCGGTCGGTGCACCGGGCGGTCGAGCGGATCTCGCTGACCGGGAAGATCCAGCGCCCGCTGATCAGCATCCAGGGCACGCTCGACGCGCTGACCCCGCCGGCCGCCTTCGGTGACGTGTACGACCGGATGGTCGCCGACGCCGGGCGCGCGCCCCTGCACCGCTACGTCCACGTCCCCGGAGGCACCCACACCGACGGGCTGGTCGTGATCGACAAGGAGGCGTACAAGCCGATGCTGCCGTCCTTCGTCGCGGCATTCGGTGAGCTGGAGGCGTGGGCACGGCCCACCACCCGCTCGTAGCCCGGCCCGGCGGCCCGGCGGCCCGGCCCCCGCCCCTTCCGCATCCGCATCCGCGGCGGGAGCCGGGCCGGGCCGTTTCCCGGTCGGCGCCCGCCGCGGGACCCCCTGGGCGCGGAACCCGCTGGTCAGGGGGGACGGCAGCTGACAGACTGAAGCGGCTTCAGGTCAACCCAGGAGGACACATGGCAGAAGAGTCGGACACCCCGCAGGACGAATCGGCGGCCGAGGCGGCCAAGCGCAAGTTCCGGGAGGCCCTCGAGCGCAACGCCCGCAGTGCCCATGCACAGCAGGCTCACCAGAGCCGGGCGAAGATCCAGGGCGCCAGCGGTGGCGCGGGCGGCAAGAACAAGAAGACCCGCCGCAAGACGGGCTGACCGGTCCCGGCCTCCGCGTGAATGCCCGCTCGGGACCGGCGTCCTGCCCGCCGGTCCGCGGCATCCTGCGCAGAACCGTTCGAACGGATCAAGCCAGTCCCTGTATGTCGTACGAGGGGCCGCTTCCAGCTCGTGGAGCTGTTGGCGGCCCCTTTTGCGTGGGCCCGGTCCGGACCCGGGCACTGGGCCACTCGGGTGACTTGCGATAACCAAGCCGATCTACGGCAACCAGGAGACCGAGGGCGCGATGAGCCCGCAGCTCAGCCTGGTCCAGGGCTCGCTCAACAAGCTCTGCGTTCGGCCTGCCGGCGAAGGTCAACGCCCAGTCGGTGTTTGCGCTCATCGCCAACGTCGGCGTCCAGGACATCAACGTCCTGCACAACCCGATGAGCCAGCAGTGCACCGAGAACTCCACCCAGGCCAAGGGTGACGACTCGGCCTCGCACATCCTCAGCAACATCCCGGTCCTCTCCGGCAACCTCTCCGCCGGCAGCTGATCACCGCTCGACCACCGGCAGGGCCCGTACGCGCGATGGCACGTACGGGCCCTGCCCGTTGCCCGAACCCGATGAAAACTGGTCTAGACCTTGACAGGTCCAGACCAGTTTCGCTTCAGTGGCGGTACTCGCCCCCCCCCACGGCAACTCCCCCCACTGAAGGAGCAATTACGTGATACGTGCGCTTCGCCGCCGCGCTCTCGCCCTGGCGGCCGCCGCGGCCGCCACCTTCGGCCTCGCGGTCGCCCTCCCCGCCTCCCCCGCCTCCGCGGCCGCGGCCTGCGTCACCCCGTGGGCCTCGTCCGCCGTCTACACCAACGGCCAGAGCGCCTCGTACAGCGGGCACAACTGGCAGGCCAAGTGGTGGACCCAGGGCGAGACGCCCGGCACCACCGGCCAATGGGGCGTCTGGTCCGACCTCGGCACCTGCGGCGATGGCGGCGGCCAGGACCCGGACCCCGGCACCCCGTCCGGATTCGTGGTCTCCGAGGCCCAGTTCAACCAGATGTTCCCGAACCGGAACCCCTTCTACACCTACAACGGCCTGGTCTCGGCCCTGTCGGCGTACCCCGCCTTCGCCCACACCGGTGACGACACCGTCAAACGGCGCGAGGCGGCCGCGTTCCTGGCCAACGTCTCGCACGAGACGGGCGGGCTCGTGTACATCGTCGAGCAGAACACCGCCAACTACCCCCACTACTGCGACGCGAGCCAGCCCTACGGCTGTCCCGCCGGACAGGCCGCCTACTACGGCCGCGGCCCGATCCAGCTCAGCTGGAACTTCAACTACAAGGCGGCCGGTGACGCCCTCGGCATCAACCTGCTCGCCAACCCGTACCTCGTGGAGCAGGATCCGGCCATCGCCATGAAGACGGCCCTGTGGTACTGGAACACCCAGAACGGCCCGGGCACGATGACCGCCCACGCCGCCATGGTGAACGGAGCCGGCTTCGGCGAGACGATCCGCTCCATCAACGGCTCCCTGGAGTGCAACGGCGGCAACCCCGCCCAGGTCCAGAGCCGGGTGAACGCGTACCAGAGCTTCACGCAGATCCTGGGCGTGACACCGGGCGGCAACCTCAGCTGCTGACCGGGACCGGGCCGGCCACCGCGCTGCGCTCCCTCAGCGGGTGCGCAGAGTGGTGGCCAGCTGGGCTCGCGAGCGTACGTCGAGCTTCTGGTAGATCCGGGTCAGCCGGGCCTCGACCGTCTTGACGCTGACGAAGAGCTTCGCGGCCGCCTCCTGGTTGCTGGCGCCCTCGGCGACGAGCAGGGCGAGACGGGTCTCCGCCTCGGTCAGGACGGCCAGGGCCACGGCTGCGCCGCCCTCGGCCGGCGCCGGCTCCCGGTTCTCGGCGGCCAGTTCCGCCCAGGGCTTCGCGCCGGCCGCGGCGAACACCTCGGCAGCCGCCCGCAGCGCGGCGCGGGCGGGTGCGCGCCGCCGGCGGCGCCGTTCCACCCGGGCCAGGGCGAGCAGCGTACGGCCGCGCTCCACCGGGAGCTGGAGCACACTGAACCGGTCCGCCGTGGCCTGCAGCAGGTGCACGGCGGCTTCGGCGTCGCCGTGCGCGGACAGGCACAGGCCGCGGGCCCGGTCGAGTGCGGCCACCACCGCGGTCCGCCCGAGGCCGACGGCGACCGTACGGACGGAGTCGAGCAGCTCCGCGGCCTCGTCGGGTGCGTCCGCGGCCACCAGTGCCTCGGCCAGCTCTCCGTGCCAGCGCAGGATCGAGGGGTCGACGACCTGCTGGGCCTCCTCCAGTTCGGCCACCCGGCGCAGGGTGGCCACGGCCTTCGCGGCCTCCCCCGTCGCCAGCTCGGTCAGGCCGAGCGCGTACAGGCTGCGCGAGAGGAACACCTGGTCGTGCTCCTCCTCGGAGGCCTGGATGCCGCGCCGGGCGTAGCCGGCGGCGCGCGCGAAGCTGCCGCCCATGGCCTCCGCCATCGCGGCGGCGTACCAGGCGGGGCCGGGCGAGAGGCCCGCCTCGATGGTCAGTTCGAGGGCGCGGCGGGCGTGCGCGGACGCGATCGCGCACCGGCCGCGCCGCAGTTCGACCTCGGTGAGGCTGCGCAGCACCTCGAAGACGTCTTCCGCGGATCCCGTGCGCCGGACGGCGGGCAGCAGGACGAGCAGCTGGTGCCGGGCGTCGGCGAGGCGGTCGTCGAAGAGGGCGTGCCGGACGGCGAGGTACTGCGGGGCGTTGCGCATGCCGAGCGGCACTTCGGGGGCGGGCAGGGCCAGGGCCTCGGCCAGGATGTCCTCGGCGTCCGCGTCCCCGAGGATGCGGCCCATGCGGGCCCGTACGGTCAGTGCCATGGCCTCGGCGACCTGGTCGCCGCCCAGGGCGGCGAGCCGGCCGGCCTCGGCCGCCGCGTCGCGGGAGCGGACGGGGTCGCCGTCGCTGAGGTTGTACTTCGTGGCGATCCTCAGTTGCACGGCCGCCTGGAGGGCGGGGTCCCCGGCGGCGTCGGCCATGGCGCACGCGAAGGTCTCGTCGAGGGCGGCGAGGGCCTGTCCCGCGGCGTCGATCACCGCGAGCCGGGCCCGTACCCGGTCGGCGGGCGAGGCGTCGCGGGCCAGCACGGCACGGGTGGCGCGGCGCGCGAGGTCGGCGCGGCCGGCCCAGCCGGCGTCCTCGGCGGCGGCGACGAGACGGGCCAGTTCATCCCCGGGCCGGTCGGTCGGCGTACGTTCGGCCGCGAGCAGGCCGAGCTCGGCGGCCAGGGCGCGCTGGCCGCGTCGTCGGCAGGCCGCGGCGGCCTCGGTGATCTCGGCGGCGAGCCGTTCCCCGGGGGTGTCCACGGCCAGCGCCCGGTGGCGTACGGCCTGGACGGGGTCGTCGACGGCCGCGGCGAGCGCGGCGTGTCCGGCGGCGCGTTCCGGCCAGCCGGCGTCGGCGGCCAGGGCCATGGGCAGGGCGCCGGCGGTGAACGCGACCGCGCCGTCCTCGCCCACGGTGACCAGCGCGGCCCGCTCCGCCTCGGCGAGTTCGGCCTCGGCGTCTGGTCGGCCGGCCCGGCGCAGCAGGGCGGTCGTCGGGCGCGCCGCGAGGGCGGCGAGCAGCAGGGTGCGGCGGGCCCGGGCCGGGGCTTCGGCGAGGAGCCGGCGGGCGACCTCGCGGGCCTGGCCGGACAGGGGCAGGGTGTCGGCGTGGTGGGCGCTGCCGTCGCGGGCCTCGGCGGCTGCGGCGAGGGAGTGGCCGAGGGCGAGGGCGAGGCGCGGGTTTCCGCCACTGGCCTGGTGGATGCGGCCGGCGAGGCGGGCGGGGAGGCCGTGGCGGGCGAGGAGTTCGGCCACCTCGTCGGCGCCGAGCGGGGGGACCCGGATCTCGGGGGTGCCGGGGCCGCACAGGGGGCCGCCGACGGGGGCGCCGCCCTGGACGCATTCGGCCACGAGGACCCGTACGCGGGGCGGGGTCAGGCGCAGGGCGAAACGGAGCAGATCGGTACTTTCCGCGTCCAGCCACTGGGCGTTGTCGAGGACGAGCAGGACGGGGGTGCGGGCGGCGAGGGTGCGGAGCACCTCGACGACGGCGAGGCGCAGCGCGACGTGGTCGCGGCCGGCCCGGGGCGCGTCGGCCTCGCGGCGCAGGAGGGCGATGGCGGTGCGCTGGGGTCCGGAGAGCCGTTCCAGCGCGGCGCACGGCACGGAGGCGAGCAGCGCGGCGGCGGAGGCCTCCGGGATCCACTGGTCCGCGGCCTCGGGGGCGAGCCGGAGCACGGTCTCGTGGCGCGTCGCGGCGGCGGCCGCGACGGCGCCTGCCACCTCGGTCTTGCCCGCGCCGGCGGGTCCGGTGAGGAGCGCCCGCCCGTGCGCGGTCAGCGCGCGTTCGACCGCCTTGATCAGTTCACCGTGTCCGACGGTCGTGTCAGCGTTCCCCGTCGCCGCCACCACGCACAGCCACCAGCCTCTCGGTCCCCACTCTGCGCCTCTCCTGTGAGACGCGACAATACGAGGTCGGATGCCGGGTGGACACGGATTGTGACGCAGAATTCAGTCAGCTGTCAGGAAACGGCTGCGGACCTGCCGATACGAGGTGTATCAGCAGGTCCGCGGGGCTCAATGGTCCGTACTATCGGTCCCTCAGAAGCCGAGGCTCCAGGCGTCGATGTAGCCGGTGTCGCCGGCGGCGTTGTCGTTGACGCGGAGCTTCCAGGTGCCGTTCGCGACCTCCGAGGAGGCGTCCACGGTGTACTGCTGGTTGATGTTGTCGGTGCTGCCGCCGGCCCGGTTGTGCAGCGTGTAGACGCTGCCGTCGGGGGCCACCAGGTCGACCTTCAGGTCACCGATGTAGGTGTGCACGATGTTCACGTTCACCTTGAGGGCGGCCGGGGCGTTGCCCGCCACTCCGCTGACCGTGATGGGGCTCTCCACGGTCGAGTTGTCGGCGATGTTCACGTTCGTGGTGTTCTCGAAGCCCGGGGCCGGCGGCGCGGTCACGGCGGCGACGGTCGCGGCCGCGTCGGCGAGACCGGCGCCGCAGCCACCGGTGCAGGTGCCGGCGAGCGGGCGGGCGTTGGCCTTGATGGCCGACTCGACCTGAGCCGGGGTCAGCGAGGGCTTGGCGGCGACGACGAGCGCGGCGAGGCCCGCGATGTGCGGGGCGGCCATGCTGGTGCCCTGGTAGGGCTTGTAGATCTCGGAGCCCGGGGTGGTGGCGCCGTCGTTCAGGGTGGAGAGGATGCCGTTCTCGGGGGTGGTGACGGTGCCGGGCGTGTCGGTGGCGCGGCGGGTCTCACCGCCCGGCGCGGCGATGTCGACCTTGCTGCCGTAGTTGGAGTAGAAGGAGCGGTCGCCGGTGCGGTTGGTGGCGGCCACGGAGACCACGTTGTTGCAGCTGGCGGGCGAGAAGCCGGCCGCGTCCGCGTTGCTGTTGCCGGCGGCGACCACGACCGTGGTGCCGCGGGCGACGGCCGCGTTGATCGCGTTCTGGTAGGACGCGGTGCAGGCGCCGGAGCCGCCGAGGCTCATGTTGATGACCTTGGCCGGGGTGGCGTTCGCCGGGATGCCCGCGACGGAGCCGCCGGAGGCCCAGGTGATGGCGTCGACGATGTCGGAGGTGGTGCCGCCGCACTTGCCGAGCACGCGGACGGGCTGGATCTTCGCGTTGTACGCGATGCCCGCGACGCCCTTGGCGTTGTTGGTGGCTGCGGCGATGGTGCCCGCGACGTGGGTGCCGTGCCAGGAGGAGCCGCTGGCCGTGGAGCCGGTGCCGCACTCGCCCGCCGCGCTCCAGTCGCCCTGGTCGGACGGGTCGCTGTCGCGGCCGTTGCCGTCACGGGCGGCGGTGGAGTCGCTGATGAAGTCGTAGCCGGCGACGATGTTCGGGGCCACGTCGGAGTGGGCCACGTAGCCGGTGTCGATCACGGCGACGGTGACGCCGGAGCCGGTGCTCTTGTCCCAGGCGGCCGGAACGTTCATGCCGGCGGTGGGCTCGAAGAGGTCCCACTGCTTGGCGTACTCGGTGTCGTTCGGGGTGGACATCGCGTAGGCGCGGGCGTCCGGCTCGACGTACGCGACGTCCGGGTCGGCACGGAACTGGGCCATCACGTCCGCCGCGTCGGCCGGGGCGGTCGCACCACCCAGGTTGACGAGGGCGGCGCCGGTGCCGAGGCGGCGGTCGAACTTCGCCTTCTTGCCGGCCTTCTTGCCCTTGGCGGCGGCGTCGTCCGCGGCGGCCTTGTTGGAACTGGCCTCGGTGGCGGAGGACTTGTAGCCGACGATCAGGTTCTGCACCGGCGCGGCGGCGGGGGAAGCGGGCGCGCCCGCGGCCGGGAGGGCGGAGGCGGCGGCCGGGGCCGGCGCGGGGGCCGAGCCGGCCAGGGCGACAGAAGCGGTGGCGGAGCCGGCGAGGAGGGTGACGGAGATCGCCACCACGGATATGAGCCGGCTTCTCGTTGCGTGCACGGTGTTCCCTTCGCGGGCCGTTTCCGGGCAAGCCGGAGCGGGCGGTTGGAGCTGTGTGGGAGGTGAACCGGCGGCTACGGGGCCGGGGACGGGTTGGTCACGCCCGTCCCGGCCACCGCTGCTCGCCGCGTTGCCCCGGCCGCTTCGGCGGGGCGGGGGCAACGGCGGTGCGGGCGATCCATCCGGCCGCACGGTTTCGCACCATGTGGGGTTGGTGCGGGGTCCGTGCGGGGTGGGAAAGATCGCCGGTGGGCAGACAGTAGGCAACGCGAGGATGAACCCGATACCGGGAAAACCCTTGTCCACCCCCCTGAAGCCCCCCTACACCTCCCCGGACCCTACCTCCCGCCCCCGCGGAACCATCGCCGGGGGTGCCCCGTGCAGCGTGGCCCGATCACGCGCCGAGGCACCCTCGAGTGCCGGCCCCGGGCAGCCCGCCGCGCCCACCGCCGGCCGCTGCGGCAGCCCGCCGCGCACCGCCACAGCCCTGCACGGCCCGTCCCGGGCTGCGGGTCGGGCCGTGCAGGGCTGCGCTTGCTCAAGGGGTTCTGTGCGTTCCCGGCATCAGGGGCGTGGACACACGTGCCCGACTGCCTTCCGTTCCACGTCGTCGAGGCCACCGCTGAAGGCGTCACAGATCTTGTCGATCGAATCCTTGGCCGGGGAGACGTCCCTCAACCGCACCTTTGCGTCGTCACCGCCGGTGGCGAAGGTATGCCAGTCGCCGCTGAACGCCACCGACCGCACTCCCCCGCTGTGGCCGGTGGCCTTGGGGCGGAACTTGTCGGTGGCCACATCCCACCACCACACGGTCGACGTCTCGTTGCTGCTGATGGCGAGTGTGCGTCCATCGGGGCTGAACGCCAGCGCGTTCACCTCCTTCGTGAGGCTGTCCAGGGGTCTGCCGCGCCTGCCGTTGGCCACTTTCCACAACCGCACCGTCTTGTCGGCGCTGCCGGTGGCGAGAGTGCGCCCATCCGGGCTGAACGCCACCGCCCGCACCGTACGTGTGTGGCCGGACAGCTCGTGGCCGGGCTTGCCCTTACGCGCGTCCCACAACCGCGCCTTCTTGTCATCGCCGCCAGAGGCGAGAGTGACCCCGTCCGCGCTCAGTGCCACAGCCCGCACCACGCCGTTGTGGCCGGGCAGCGTGTGGCGGAGCTCGCCGGTCTGCGCATCCCACAAACGCACCCTGCCGTCATCGCCGCCAGAGGCGAGAGTCCGCCCATCCGCGCTCAACGCCACCGACCACACCACACCGGTGTGGCCGGACAGCGTGTGGCGGAGCTCGCCGGTCTGCGCATCCCACAAACGCACCCTGCCGTCATCGCCGCCAGAGGCGAGAGTCCGCCCATCCGCGCTCAACGCCACCGACCACACCACACCGGTGTGGCCGGACAGCGTGTGGCGGAGCTCGCCGGTCTGCGCATCCCACAAACGCACCCTGCCGTCATCACTGCCGGAGGCGAGAGTCCGCCCGTCCTTGCTCAGGGCCACCGACCGCACCACACCGGTGTGGGACAGCGGGCGGCGATTCATACCGGTGTCCGCAGCCCACAACCGCACCGTCCCGTCGACGCTGCCGGTGGCAAGGGTCTGCCCATCCGGTCGGAACGCCACCGAGTTCACGCCTTCGGTGTGGCCGGACAGCGTGTCTCCGAACGTTCGGTTGACCCCATCCCACAACCGCACGGTGCCGTCGCCGATGCCACAGGCGAGCCTGCCTCCATCCGGGCTGTACGCCACCGACCACACCGCGTCGGTGCGGCCGGGCAGCGGTTTGCCGACCTCGTCCTTGGTCATGTCCCACACCCGCACGGTGCCGTCGAGGCTGCCCGTGGCCAGAGTGCGTCCGTCCGGGCTGAACGCCACCGAGTTCACCGGTCCGGCGTGGCCGGACAGCGTCCGGCGGAGGCGGACCTCTGCGTTGCCCACATCCCACAGCCGCACCGTCTTGTCCTCACTGCCGGTGGCGAGGATCTTCCCGTCCCTGCTGAACGCCACCGCGTTCACCGGTTCGTTGTGGCTGCCGGACGACAGGCGGCGATTCGTACCGGTGTCCACATCCCACAGCCGCACCGTCCCGTCGACACTGCCGACGGCGAGGGTGTGCCTGTCCGGGCTGAACGCCACCGATTTCACCGCGTCGGTGTGGTCGGGCAGTGTGCGGAAACTGCCGTCGTCCACGTTCCACAACCGCACGGTCCTGTCGTCACCGCCAGTGGCGAGGATCTTCCCGTCCGGGCTGAAGGCCACCGACCGCACCGGTCCGGTGTGGCCGGTCAGTGTGCGGAAACTGCCGTCGTCCACGTTCCACAACCGCACGATCTTGTCATCACCTGCGGTGGCGAGCGTGCTCCCGTCCGGGCTCGACGCCACCGACCACACCGTTTTGCCCTGGCCGGGGAAACGCCGTCGCAGCGGGAGGTCTGCGGCATTTTCTAGACTTTCGTTGGATTCGGCAGTGTGGCTGGTGTTGTACGCGCGGATGGCCAGGAGCGCGGCACGGTCGGGGTTTGTGCTCAAGAGCGTGTCGGACTGGGTGGCAAGCTCCCGGGACAGGGCTGTCCGACGTTGGTGCTCGGCTACCTCCCTCTGCACGAAGGCTTCTCCCCCGGCGACGAGCGCGAGGGCGAGCAGGGTGCCCAGGACGATGTTCAGGCGTCTGCTGCGCCGGATGACGGCCACCTGGCGCTGCTGGCTCGCCGTGAGGAAGACCGCGATGTCGCCCGGCAGGCGGCGTTGCTGTGACCACTCGACGCCCTCGGCGAGTGCTGTTCCGACGAGGAGGTCCCCCGGGTCGCCGCTTTCCGCATGGCGCTCCTGCCGTTCCCAGGTGCCCTCGAGCCAATCCTGGAAGCGGTGGTCCTGGCTGACCCACTCGCGCAGTGTGCCCCAGTCCTGGATGAGTGCATCGTGGATCAGTTCGGCGACCGGCGGCCCGGCAGGGGTGTCGGGGCTGTCGGGCGTGCGGGGCGTGTGCGTGGTGATGATGCGGTAGCGGGTGAGGGCGGCCAGTACCTCGTCGAAGGCCTCTCCGGCGTCGGGCGTGGTGTGGGGGTCGGCCGCCAGGTCGCGCAGGTCGTGCAAGGGGACCTGCGCGCGGATGGCGGGAATGTGGTGGGCGGGGTCGGCCGGCCGCACCAGGGAGGTCAGGATCCGCTGCGCGACGAGCCGGTGATCGGGGGACAGCTGGTTGAGGGCCGTCTCGCACCACGTGGTCAGGCTGCCCGTGACTCCGCCGATGCGCCGGTACGCCTCATGCGTGAGGAATCCGTCCTGGCGCCTCTGCCACAGCTGGCTGAGCGTCAGCTCCAGCAGAGGCAGCACGGTGACGGGTGCCTGGTGGTCGGCAGCCCCCCGGGGCGTGATGGCCAGGACGTCGATGATGATCTGCTCGGGCAGCCCGTGCTGGAAGTGGGCTCCCATGTCCTGGGCGGGCAGGGTGATGATGTCGTGCAGGTCCTGCCGGCTCAGTGCGCTCGGTACGTTGAGGAGCCCCGGCATCGCCGCCTCCACGATCCGCGCCAGGGCCGCCAGCTGGGGGTAGAAGTCGTCACGCATGATCAGGATCACGCTGAGCTCGACGTTTGACTTCACGGCTGCGGTGATCTGGTCCGTCGCGGCCAGGCGGCGCTCGTGCTGCCGGCCGTTGCCGGACTGGGCGAGCAGCTCCTCGAACTGGTCGATGACCAGGACGACGCGCTCATAGGGTGCGGCCTCGAGCCGGCGGGTGACGGCCGCGGCGATCCCGTCGGTGGCGGCCCCCGGAAGGCCGGCGCGCTCGATTTCGACGAGCAGGTTCTGCCGCGGCCGGGCGAGGACTTGCAGCCACCGGTCGCTGCCGGGCAGTTCACCGGCGGCCAGTGCGGGCAGGACGCCGGCTTCGACCAGGGACGACTTGCCCGAGCCGGAGGGCCCGAGCAGCAGGGTCAGCCGCCGCTGCCGGGCCAAATTCGCCAGCACTTGCGCCACTGCGTCCTTGCGGCCTTCGAACCAGCGGGCCTCCTCCGCGGTGAACGGCTCCAGCCCCCGGTAGGGGCACACGTCCTGCTCCGCCAGGTCGGGCCAGACCTCCCGCAGGACCTTCGCGGGGGTGACGTAGGCGATGTCCTGCCCCTTCGTGAGCGCGTCCGGGGCGGTGATCTCGCTGAGCATGCCGATGACCAGGTCGGTCCGCTCGTCGAGGACCGGCCCGCCGCTGAACCCGGTCGTCAGGTCGTTGGCGTCGGTCAACTGGAGATACTCGCCCCTGCCCTCGCCGGCCGGCAGCAGATCGACGGCCACACCGCGGCCGAAGTGCCCTCCCGGCGGGGCCTGGGCGGGGAACCCGAACGAGCGCACGGCGTGGCCCCGGCAGCCTGCCGCAGAGCCCAACGCGAGCACCTCCACATCCGGCAGGGTGCCGCTCAGACGGACGACGGCCACGTCCTCGGCCTCGGGAGCGCGCCACGGCTCCTCCAGCACCCGTCCCTCGACCCGAGGCGCGCCGGGCGCGTGCGGGAAGACCAGCTGCACGCTCCCGCCGGGCCCGGATCCGGCCCCGGTGACGACATGCGCACAGGTGACCAGGATGTCCTCGGCCACCAGGAAGCCCGCCCCGGCCACAGCCCCGTCGGCGCCGAGGATCTGGGCCACGGAAGGCGGCAGCCCCGCTCCCGGCGCGTGGTCCCGCTCCGGCTCCTCGGCGGCGCTGTTCACCCCGGATCAGCCCGCACCGTCGCGCAGGCCCGGCTGACCGGGGTCGTTCCGCTTCCATGCCACGGTCACGGTCAAGTGGCACCCGGCGCCGGTCTTGGTGATCACGGCCCCGGCCTGGACCGCGAGGTCGACACCGAACCCGACGACGATCTGGTCGGGGCGGGCCTTGCGCAGTTGCTCCAGGGTGGCGCGCACCGCCTCCGTGACCGGCACCAGAGCCTCTTGCAGGGTCTCCGGCAGGTCGTGGATGGCATCGCCGAGGCGACCGGCCTTCACCGGTCCTTCCAGCCCGGCCGGGGCCTCGATCAGGAGACCGCCCCCGCCGTCCAGGGGAATCCGAGCCAGAGGTGCCACAACTCCTCCTCCACCCGCTCTGTCGGGCTGAGGGCCGCTGATGGCCGCGAACGGGATCGCGATGGCGTCGGGTTGGCGGCGGTCGCGATCGACGCCTGCCTGCGGGCCCGCTGCCGGGTCCCGACCATCATCGTCACATCCGGGTACGTGCTGCATCCCGTGGTACGCCGTCCAGGGGCGAAGGCCCGTCAGGGCCGGCGCTGCCCGGGGTCGTGCTGCCTGCGGAAGTAGGTCCAGCTGGTCTCGTTGGGTTCGGTCCACTTCTCCGGGGCGTGGGCGTACTCGGGGTGGTGGGCGGCGATGTGGGCGCGGGTCCGTTCGGGGACTTCGGCGTAGGAGCCGAGCTTGCGGCCCCGGCAGTGGAAGGTGAGGCCGCCCGGGCGCTGGCCCTGTTCCATCCACGGCAGCCACGGGGACATCCGCATCCAGGACATGGTGCACGGGACGCCGGGCTCGTCGGTGGTGAGCACCGTGCGCGGCGCGAAGAACTGGAAGAGCTCCAGGGCCTTGTACGTGTCGTCGGCCGAGTTCAGCGGGTACTGCGCGACCGGGAGCGGCGAGGGATAGGCGAGCGGGATCTCCAGGCTGAAGCAGACCTGGTCGCCGAGCTCGGTGAGGGGGATGGGGAAGGGCCGCAGTCGGAGGTTGGCCGGGTCGTTCCAGATGTGGATCACCGGCTTGTCCTCCCAGGTGTCCAGGATCTCCCGGGTCTGCGGATCCAGGTAGAACGCGGCTTCCCTGGTGAGCAGTTGGAAGCCGCCGCTCTCGCCGTCCGCGACGAGGCGGGCGACGTTGAGGCCCTCGAAGCCGAAGAGGTGCCGGTACGGCTGGTCCGGGGCCCAGGAGTAGACGTCCCCGGACCACCAGAAGGTCACCTCGCCTCCGTCGAGCGAGGCGCGGGTGCGGGCGAACGCGTGCAGGAGCTCAGCGGGTGTCATGCCGGGTACTGTGCGGGGTCCTCCGCCGGCCGGGCAAGCTCCCGGGCGGCGGTCTGGCCGACATGCGGATGCAGGTTGACGCTGCGGCGCGCAACGGCAACCGTGACCCGCATGGTGAACGAACGCCGACTGCTCACGCTGCTCGTCTGCCTGGTGCTGGGCATCGGGCTGGCCGCCGCCGTGCTGGGCGCCGCCCGGGTGGCGCGTCCCGACGGGGCGCCGCATTCCGGGGTGAACGCCGGTGACTACGTGGACATACGGGATGTGCCGCCCGGCCCCCGTGCCCCGTCGGCCGGGCCCGACGCCTCGACGGGCACCGTGACGGTGGACTGCGGGCGCAACGAGGAGCGCCACTACAACGAGGACAACCTGGTGGTGTCGCCGGGGCTGCGCTCGGGCGCCCACCACACCCACGCGTACGTCGGGAACCTGTCCACGGACGCGATGTCGACCGATGCCTCCCTGGCCGCCGCCGCGACCAGCTGCCGCGGCGGCGACCGGTCCACGTACTACTGGCCGGTCCTGCGCCGGCCGGACCGGGCGGATACCCACCCGCACGAGAGCTCCGCCGGGCACGGCAACGCGGGCGAGACCCTGCGCGAGGCGGCGGTCTCCGTGGAGTTCCGCGGCAGCCCGGTGGGCAAGGTCGTGCCGATGCCGCGCTTTCTGCGCGCGATGACGGGCGACGCGGTGGCCTACACCGCGGCGAGCGATGCCGACGTCCGCGCCCGCTGGGGCTGTTCCGGCTCCCCCGACCGGTTCACGACCCGCTACCCGCGCTGCCCTGCGGGTGAGCGCCTCACCCGTACGCTCGTCTTCCCCAGCTGCTGGAACGGGCTGGACACCGACAGCCCGGGCCACCGCTCGCACCTCGGCTTCCCCGCGGCCAACGGCGTCTGCCCGCCGGGCACTTTCGCCGTGCCCCAGCTGCGCATCTCCCTCGCGTACGACGTGCCCCCGGGGGTGCCGGTCGCCGTCGACTCCTTCCCCGAGCAGCGGCACAGCCCGAAGACGGACCACGCCATGTTCGTGGACGCCATGACCGACGGGCAGATGGCCGCCGTCGTCGACTGCCTCAACGAAGGGCACGACTGCCGCACCTGAGTGACGCGGGTCACATGAACCAGGTCCCGGCGGGACGCGTGTTCTGTCCGCACCAGATGGGCGAGGAAGACGGAGAGGGTGAGATGGCCGGACCAATGTGGCCCCGCACGCGGCGGGGCTCGACCGATGAGGCACTGATCAGGTCGGTGTACGAGGAGCACGGCCACGCCCTGCTCGCGTACGCCACCCGGCTGACCGGAGACCGGGCCACCGCCGAGGACGTCGTCCAGGAGACGCTCATCCGCGCCTGGCGGCACTCCGAGGTCCTGATCAACGGGAAGGGTTCGGTGCGCGGCTGGCTGCTGACGGTGGCCCGCAACATCATCACCGACCGTTACCGGGCCAAGGCCGCCCGCCCCGCGGAGGTCTCCGGGGCCGCGGCCACTCCCCCGGTCGAGCTGGACCACGCCGATTCCGTCGTGGACACGATGACCGTGCTGGGGGCCCTCGACCAGCTGTCCCCGGAACACCGGGACGTGCTGAAGGAGTTGTACTACCGCCAGCTCAGCGTGGCCGAGGCGGCCGACAGCCTCGGCATCCCGGCGGGCACGGTCAAATCACGCGCGCACTACGCGCTCAAGGCGCTGCGCGAAGTATTCCGTCAAGGCATTACCAAGGAGGGCAATCGAATGGGCAGGCCGCCCCAGCAGCCCGCCGGACTGCGGGAGGTGGTGGCATGAACCGGCAGCAGCACGAGGAGGAACTGCTCGGCCCGTACGTTCTCGGCGTCCTGGACGAGTACGACGTCCGTCGGGTCCAGGAGCACATGAGCGGCTGCGTGCAATGCCGTGAGGAGGTGGCCGCGTTGCGCGAGATGGAGGCGGCATTGGGCGAGGTGCCTGCGGAGGCCTTCCTCGACGGGCCGCCGCAGGGCGGTGATCTGCTGCTCCAGCGCACGCTGCGGCAGATGCGCAACGAGGCGGCCGGGGACCGGCGCCGACGCTGGAGCGTCGCGGGACTGGCCGCGGCGGCCTCGCTGGCCGCCGTGTTCTGGGCCGGGGCGCAGCTGGGCTCCGCGGACGGGGCGCCGGTCGCCCAGCCGCCGCCGCCTTCGCCGACGGTCACGGCGGCGCCGTCACCCCCGGTGGCGGGCACGAAGGTGGCCGCGGCGACCGACGCGAGCACCGGCGCGCGGATGACCGTACAGGTCACGCCCGCCGCCAAGTGGGTACGGGTGCATGCGGCCGTGGCGGGGATCCCGCCGGGCGAGCGCTGCCTGCTGATCGTGGTCGGACGGGACGGCAAGCGCACCACCGCGGGCAGCTGGGTCGTGGGCGGCCAGAACGGCGAGGGCAAGGGCGCGTCGCTGGACGGCTCGGCGGCGGTGGACCCGGCCAACGTCAAGGAGGTCGTGGTCGAGAACGAGTCGGGCAGGCGGTTCGTGTCCGTGCCCATGCCGGCGTAACCGGCGGGGCCCTTCGAGGAGCCCGGGCGGCCGCGAGCGGCCGCCCGGGCTCTGCGCCGTACGCGGCTGCCGGGAAACGTATTCCTCCCGTCGGCCCCCGGTGGGCACACTGACCCCATGTCACGCTCTGCCGCACAGCTGCTCGCCGACCTCGACCCGCTCCCGTACGCCGACCGGCTGCGCCTGCTCGCCACCACCGCCCGGGACCTCGCCCGCACCGGCGAACTGACCGGCGTACTGGCCGAGCTGTCCGGGCAGGGCCGCTACGAGCGTCGGCTGGCCGCGATGGCGGCGCTGGCGGGGCGGCAGACGGATTACGTGGCGCAGCGGCTGGCCGACCCGGACCCGGTGGTGCGGTCCATCGCCCAGCGGGCCGTGCGCACGCTGCCCGTGCCGGACGAGGCGATCGAGGCCGCGTACGACGACGCCTGCGCCGAGGTCCGCCGGGAGCTGGCGCGCGCCGTGTTCCGGGGTTCGCGCCCGGCGCTCGCGGAACGGCTGACGCCTGTCCTGCGGGCCCAGTGGGGGGACCGCGAGGCCGCCGCCCTCCTCCCGGCCTGCGGAACGGAGTTCGTGTCCCGGCTGCTGCCGCACCTGGCGCACGCCGTCAGCCACTGGGGCCGGCTGGGCCGCAGCCATCCCGGCCCGGTGCTGGACCAGGCGGCCGGCGAACTGGCGGAGCTGCCGGAAGGCCTGCGGGCGAGCTGGTGGGAACGCCGGGCTCCGGGACTGGCCGCGGCCCTGCCCGCAGCCCCGGAGCGCGTGCTCGCGCTGCTGGAGCAGTACGGGCCGAGCCGGCTGCCCCGGCATCTGGAGGCCCTGGCCGGCGACCTGATCGCGGTGGACGCCGAGCGCTTCGTGCGATGGCTGACCGCCCCCGAACGGGGGGCCGGCCACAACGATCACCTCCTTCCGCCGGCCCCGCTGCGGCGGCTCGTCCGGGCCGATCCGCCGTCCCTGCCTGCCCTCGGCCGCCGCTGGGCAGGACGCCCCGCGTACTTGGCCGCGCTGTTGAAGGCGCTGCCTCCGGGCCGGCGCGAGGCGTTCCACGACGCGGCCGCCGAGCACGCCCCCGCCTTCGACGGGATGGTCCCGGACGCCGTCCGGGCCGTGCTGCCGCGCGAGCGCCGCCAGGCCGAGGCGCGGCGCTGCGCGGACCGCGCCCGCCAAGATGCCGGGGCGATCGGCCGGCTCCTTGAAGTGATCGCGCACCTTCCGGTCGCGCAGGCGCGGCCGGAACTCCTGGCCGCGACGCAGCGGTCCGACGCCGACACCCGCCGGGCGGCCTGGCCCCGGCTCGTCGAGAACGCGGTCCACGCGCGCGATGCCGAAGCGCTGGGCGAGGTGCTCGAGCTGATGACACGGCGGCTGCGCAACGACCGCGACCCCGTCCGCGCCGCCGCCCTGGCGGCGCTGGCCGGGGTTCCGGTGCCGCTGCTGTCCGGCGCGGCGCCGGTCGCGTTCCTGGACCGGATCGCCGTGGACGCCTTGGAGGCCCGCGACGGCTCCGCCGAGACGCGCCGGGCCCTGGAGCGCCTCGTGTTCGGGGTGCTGGAGGCCCCGGCTCCCGGCTCCGTGCTGCTCGACTGGGCGCTGCGCACCCTCGAGCAGCTCACCCTCCGCACCGGCCGCCTCGTGCTCAGCCGGCAAGGGGGCGTGCTGCCGCGCGGCCGGGAGCAGCGGATCTTCGAAACCCTGCGCCCCTGGCTCGACCTCCGCGCGGGCAAGGGCGAGTACCAGCCGCTGCTCACGCTCACGACCTACCTCGGCGACCGCTGCCACCGCATACCCGAGCTCCAGCGGATGCTCGGCGAGGCCCGGGAGCGGTGCACCGACGGGGTGTTCCCGCAACTCGCCCGGGTCTGGCTCTCGGACCCGGCGACGCGCGGCGAGCGGGTGGCCGCGCTGCTGGAGCACGAGCCGTCGGCGGTCGCGCTGGCGCCCGTCCTGGACGTGCTGTCGGCGCACCGCACCGATCTGCTGGACTCCGTGCTCGCCGCACGCCCGCCGTACGGCAGGTTCCTGCGCGAGGGCTCCGTGCGGCCGCTCCCCCGCTTCGACCGGGCGCACCGGTGGGTGCCCCGCCAGCAGGAGGAGGCGGCCTGGCTGGCCGAGGTCGCCGTCAGCGACGAGTCTCGGGCGGTGTACGACCGGGCCGTTGTCCTGCGCGGCGCGGCGCGGATCCCCGACCGGGGGCTGGAGCTCGTACGGCGGTACGCGCGCTCGGCGGACACGCTGCTCGCGGAAACCGCGCTCGCCGCCTCGGCCCGGACCGCGGAGCCGGCGGCCGTCCTGCCCGAACTGCTCGCGCACGCGGGCGACGACCACGCCCGTGTCGCGGTGTACGCCGCCGGGCGGGCCGCGGCCGCGACCCGGCCGGCCCGGCTCGCGGAGCTGCTGGACGGACTGTTGGGCGCGCCTTCGGGCGTCAAGGTGACCAGCCGCAAGGAGGCGGCCCGGCTGACCGTCCGGTTCCTGCCGCCCCGCCGGGCCGCGGCGCTGCTGGCGCGCATCGCCGGAGGCGAGGACAGCCACCCCGATGTCGTGACCGCCGCCGTGGCCCTCGCGATCGGGCTCCTGGGGACCGAGGAGGTCTGGAACCTGCTCGAAACGGCCGCGGCGACCGGCACCCGGGAGGCGGGGGCGGTGATCGCGCACACCCCGCCGCTCCGGGTGGCGCATCCGCACCGGCCGCGCTACGCCCGGCTGGTGGCGCTCCTCGCCGCCTCTCCCCACCGGTCCGTGGCCGATCAGGCGGTCACGGCGCTGCCGGACTGGGTCGCCTACGCGCCCGAGGTTGCCGACCCCGTACGGCTGGCGGTCTGCGACCTGGCGCCGCGCCCCGGCTGGAAGGCCGCGGCGGCGGCGCTGGAGAAGATCGCCGGTTCGGGGCTGCCGCACCCCGTCGGCGGCGGCGAGCCCGGGAGCCAGTTCCACCGTGCCGTGGACGAGTTGTTGGCCGTCGTACGGTCCGGCGACGATGCCGAGGCCGAGGCCGAGCGGGATCTGCCGGCCCTCCAGCGGGTGCGCTTCCTGAGCCATGGCGTCGCCGGCGAACACCCCGAGCGGCGCGCGGCCCTGGTGCGGCAGCTCGCCGGCGAACCCGCCCTGGCCACGGCCCGCGTGGGGCTGCTGCGGCGTTCGGTCGACCTGCGCGCGGACCTGCCGGAGCTGCGGGCGGCCCTGGACGCCCTCGTGACGGCCCACGAGGGCCGGCCCGGGCTGGCCGCGTCGACGGCGAGCGCGCTGCGCGAGGGCGGCTGGCACGGCGATCGCGTGCGGGATCCCGCCGTGGTGCTGGAGGCCGTACGAGGCCTCGCGCAGGACGGCGCCCCGGTTCCGGGGATGTTCGCCGTCGCCCTCACCGCGGCCATGGGCAGGCGCTCCGGCTGGCCGCCCGAGTGGCGCGCGCTGCTGCGGGAGCTGAGGCGGCACGGGGAACCGGAGGTACAGGACGCGGCGCTGGCGGCCACGACGCACCGCGAGTGACCGGCGGCCGGAGGGGCCGGAGGCCCTCACCCCCATCCGGACCGATCATCACATTGCGTCCATGACATCCTGTGACGTCACAACTCGCCGGACGGGATCGGCGGACGTCCGGGGAATATGGGGAAGGTCGATGAGGCTCTGCTTCCTGGTGGAGGAGCACTACCGCCACGACGGCATGCCGAACGAGGTGATCCGGCAGCTCACCGCATGGGGGCACCACGTGGACGTGGTGCGGCCGGGCGGCTCGCTGCTGCGGATGACCGAGGTCGTGGCTTCGGGCACGCACGACGCCTGGGTGCTCAAGACGGTGTCCGGCGGCCCCGGGCTGACCCTGCTCGAGGCCGCGGCCGCGGCCGGGATGACCACGGTCAACGACGCCCGCTCGATCCGGGGCGTACGGGACAAGGCGCTGGCCGCCGCCATCGGCCGGACCCGGGGGCTTCCGATGCCGCCGACGTACGCCGTGGCGCAGCCCGAACTGCTGCGGGAGATACCGGCGGCGCAGTACCCGCTCGTCGTCAAGCCCGCGGACGGCAGCTCCGGGCGGGCCGTGCACCTGGTGTCCTCGCCCGCGGAGCTCGAGGCGGTCCTCCCGGGGCTGGCGGGCGAGCACATGCTCATCGCCCAGCCGTACGTGCCCAACTCGGGCACCGACATCAAGGTGTACGCGGTCGGCGGGGAGCTGTTCGCCACCGAGCGCTGCTCGCCCCTGCACCCGGATCCGGCGGTGCGGGAGCGGCGCGTGCCGCTGTCGGCCGAGGTGGCGGCGATCGCCGCCCAGGTGGGGGCGGTCTACGGGCTCGACCTGTACGGGCTGGACGTGCTGCTGGGTCCGGACGGGCCCGTGGTGGTGGACGTGAACGACTTCCCGAGCTTCCGTCAGGTCCCGGATGCGGCGGCCCGGGTGGCCCGGGCCGTGCTGGGCCTGGCGCGGACGGGCAGCCCGGCGGCAGCGGCAGCGGCCGTGTGCCACCCGCGGGCGCACGGACTGCCCGTGTCGATTCCGGTGCAGGCGTCCGCCGCGCAGGCGTCCGCGCGGGCCGGCGAGGCCGCCCTGTGAGGATCTGCCTGGTCACGCCGGAGCCCGGCCATCCGCTGCTGGCCGCCGCGACGGAGCTGCTCGAAGCCGCCGGGCACCGGGTGGAGTCGCTGGATCCGGGTGCGGTGGGGGAAGCCCCGGAGGACCTGGCCGACGCATACCTGCTGAAGTCGCGGACGCCGCGTGCGCTGGACCTCGCGCGGGAACTGGAGCGGCGCGGGGCCCCGGTGCTGAACTCGGCGGCGGCGACCACGCTCTGCCAGGACCGCACGGAGATGGCGGAGCTGGCCCTGCGGGGCGGTCTGCCGTTCGCGGGCACCCGTACGTACGGCTCCCTCGCGGCCTGGGCGGCGGGCGCGCCGCTCGGCGCCTCGCCCCTCGTGGTCAAGAGCCGGCACAGCCGCCGGCACGACCTGGTCGCCCGCGTCGACGACCGGGCCCGGCTGCGCGAGCTGGCGGACGCCTGGCCGCAGGAGCCGGTCGTGGTCCAGGAGTTCGCGCCCAACAGCGGCTGGGACCACAAACTGTGGGCGATCGGGGACCGGGTCTTCGCCGCCCTGCGCCGCTCCGAGCTCGCACCGGAGGGCCGGGGTCCGACCCGGCCGCTCGCCCTGGCCGAACTGCCGCCCGGCTGGGAGGACGTGGTCCGCCGGACCGGCGAGGTGTTCGCGCTCGACGTGTACGGGGTCGACCTCATCGACACGGGCGACGGCACCCCGCTGATCGTGGACGTGAACGCCTTCCCCGGCATCCGGGGCCAGGCCGGCGCACCGGAGGCCCTGGCGGCGCTCGCCCTGGACCGGGCCGCCCGCCGCTGACTCCTCGACCCGCCGGGGGGAGAGCGCTCCCGGTGCCGCAGCGCGCCGCACCGGGCACGAACTCGCCGGTGTGGTGGAGGCGGTGGGCTCCGGGGTCGTCGGCCGGCGGGCCGGGGACCGGGTCACCGTGCCGTTCGTCCGTGCCTGCGGGAGCTGCGCCGACTGCGCGGCCGGCGACCGGCAAGGTGAGTCCTCGACACCGCCGCGCGCCCGCAGATCCCGCAGAACCCGAACCGCGGCCCCCATCCGCCGCCGGCGCCGCCGCATACGCCGACGCCCGACCGGACGCCGTGGAAGCCCGGCCCGAACGAGCCGTCGATCCCGACGTACACCATCGCGCCGCTGCCCTAGAAGGCGTCCTCCTCGAGGCCCGTGACCTCCCGGACGTGGCGCAGGCTCGGCTCCAGCAGGACCGCGTGGAGCTGCTGGAAGACCTGGCGGGCCGCCACCGCGTTCCAGTCGGCCGGCAGGAGTTCGGTCGGCAGGCCCGGGTCGAGGTACGGCAGGCGGCGCCACTGCGTGAGCAGCGGTACGTAGTGGCGGAACGCCTCCGCCGGGCCGGGCTCCCCCTCCGCCGCGAGGCGCGCGGCGACGGGGGCGTAGGTGTCGGTGAAGGCCGCGTACTGCGTCTGGATCGCCGGGAAGTCCCACCAGAAGCTCACCGTCTGCGCCAGGTCGCTGAAGGCGGCGTAGTCGGCGGCGAACAGGTGCACGTACTCGCTGAGGCCGAGCCGTACGAGCATGCCGCGGGCGTCCTCCAGCAGCCGCCCCGGGGCCAGCCACACGCCGGGGGCGATGTTGCCGAAGCCGAGCCAGGTCAGCCGGGTGCGCAGCTGGTAGCGGTGGGAGCGTTCGGACTCCGGTACGGAGAACACCGCCATGGCCCAGCCGTCGGCCAGGTCGGCGGGTTCGAGGCTGGTGAAGATGCGGCGGTCGCCCTCGTCGAACACGGGGTACACGGCCGGACTGAGCCGGTAGCCGGTGGCACCCCGGCGCTCCGGTTCGAGGACGCCGCGCTTCTTGAGCCGCGAGATCGCCGACCGTACAGCCGGGCCGTCGACGTCCAGCTCGCCCATCAGCGTGATCAGGTCGGCGATGGAGATCCAGCCGCCGAGGCGGCGCAGGAACGCTCCGTAAACCGTGTTGATCAACGAGCTGGGCCTGAGGGGGCTGTCCGACATGATCGCCTTCCGTTGTGCGCGGTCGCGATCATATCGAGCCCGTCCCCGGCCTGACGGGGACTACTGCGGCAGCGGCGCCTGCGCACAGGCCCCGGAGAGCAGGTGTCCCGCCCCCGGGGCCAGCGCCGGCAGGCCGAGGGCGCGCAGCATCTGGTGGGCGGTGCAGACGGCCGCCGACACCACCGGCTCGCCCAGGAGCTGTTCGGCCTCCTCGATGGCGCCCAGGGAGGGCATCTGCACGCAGGCGGAGAGCACGACCGCGTCGGCCCGGACGAAGGGCTACTGGGGTTGCGTTCTCGCGCCTCGGCGCCCCCGCGGTGCCCGGGCAGCCGGCATGGCCGGCGACCGGGGCCGGGGTCGTCACCGTCCTCACCCTCAGTCCCGGGGCGGCGCGGGCGGGCACCTCGTTCGGGTCGGACCACCAGTGCGCGTTCCGGCGGACGCAGCCGCCCCGGCCGCGTAGCGCGCCGTGTCAGGCGGTCCTGCTGCGGGACCTCCGGCGGAACGAGGTGAAGGTGCCCGCCGCGAGCGCGGCGAGGACGGCCACGAGGGTCAGCAGCCAGGCCGGAATGCCGCCGACGGTGAGCAGTTCGCCGTGGTAGATGACCTTCCGGTACGGGATGTCGGCGGCCGTGGCGCGCAGTTCGTGGTCGCCGTCGATGCGGCCCGGCTCCGGGAACTCCTGGTCGATCGCCGTCAGGAAGGCGGGCTTGCCGCCGGTGAGCGTGGCGAGGGCGCCCTCGGGGGTGACCTTGCCGGCGAAGGTGATCTTCGGATCGGCGCCGCCGATCGGGGAGGCCGGTTCCATCCGGTGGTCGGCCAGGACGTACAGGCCGAGGGACTGCGGGGTCTTGGCGAGGCGGGACAGCCGCATCGGGTAGACCAGCCGGTTGCTGTCGAAGCGGATCTTCAGCGGGTCGAGGGTGCCCGTCAGGGTCTTGCCCGGCTGCCGGGGGGCCAGGCGTACGGCGACGTACTCCCACTTCTGGTCGACGTACGGCTTCAGCTCGCCGGCGAGGCCGTCGGGCAGCTTGAAGCCGTTGGTCTCCAGCCAGTTGCGCAGCGCGTCGGGGTCGGTCGCGGTGAGGCGCGCGACGTCGAAGTCGCCGAGCTGTTCGCGGCCGACGACGCCGACCGGGGGTGCGCCCGCGCCGGGAGCCGCGTCGCCGACGGAGCCGGAGCCCGAGGAGAAGGGCCAGTCCCGGTCCCGCGGCCAGAAGTAGCTGCGGGTCCTGAACTCGGGCCGGGTCAGCCAGCTCAGTTGCTGGAACACGGCCCCGTCGCCGAGCTCCACCGTCGCGCGCCCCGGTACCGGCATGATCCAGGCCGCCCGCGGGGCGTCCCCGCGGACGACGAACCGCATCACGATCTGTTCCGTACGGCCGTCGAAGCGCACCACGGAGGTCTCCCGTTCGACGCCGATCCGGGCGTAGCCCTCGGGGATCATCGCCCCGCAGCCACAGGCGTACGCCGGACTGACCAGGGATCCCAGCTGCGTCGCGAGCAGGGCCAGCAGCAAGGCGGCAACTCTTCGTCTCATCCACACGGGGTCTCAGACGAAGGCCCCCGTGATCCGGTTCCGGCCACCGCGGTCCCCGCCTGGTCACGGGGCCGTTCCGACTGGCGGAACCCCCTGGTCAGGCCGGTTCCCGATCCCCATACTGCTCGCATGAGAGGGACGGACAACAAGCCGCGCAGCAGCCCCTTGGTGCCCGACGCGGTGGGGGCGGAGATCGACCGGCACGACTGGGAGACCGTCAGGTGCGGCTGCGGCCGCAGCGCGGGGCATCTCGTGGACACCTTGTGGGCGGCGGCCGAGGGACATCCGGCGGCCTTCCGGGCCCTGGAGGGCCACGCCTTCCTGTCCGGGCACCTGCATCCGCCCGCTCCGGCGGTGTGCGGGGTGCTGATGGCCGTCTGGTCGGCGGGCCCGCCGCGGCTGGCCACGCGCGAGGCGCTGCTGTGGACGCTGCTGTCCCTGCTCGGTTCCGACGACGACGGGTCCTCGTACGAGGCCGGGCTGTACGGGCAGTGCGCGGCGTTCGTCCGCGGCGGTCTGCCCTCGCTGCGCCGCGCGGCGGCCGCCGCTCCGGGCTCCGTGTCGGCCGCCTACGTGGACGGCGTCGTGGAGCTCCTCGGCCTGGGTTCCTGACGGCCCTGCCGCGGGACACCGGCGGTGAGGCACCGCCGCAGCAGGTCCGGAGTGACCTCTTCCAGGGACTGCGCGAAGGTGCGTACGGGTGAGGCCGGCACCTCCAGCAGCGACGGGACCACCAGCAGCCCGCACCCGGCGGCCTCCGCGGAGGCCGCGCCGTCCGGCGAGTCCTCCACCGCCACGCAGTCCCGTACCGCGGCGCCCAGCCGCTCGGCGGCCGTCCGGTAGGGGTCCGGGTGCGGTTTGGTGCGGGCCGTGTCGTCGGCGGACAGGGTGAACGCGAACGGGACGTGGGCCAGCGAACCGCCGACCACCGAGTCGACGACCAGCCGTGGCGAGGCGCTCACCAGGGCGAAGGGCACGCCCTCCGCCTCGAGCGCGGTCAGCAGCCGCTGGGCGCCGGGCCGCATCGGCGCCCCGGCCTCCACCCGGCGGAAGAAGTCCGCGGTCAGGGCTGCCGCCACCGCGTTCGGGTCTCCCCCTCCGCAGACCCGTACGAGGTGGGCGGCGGTGTCCTCGACGGCCCGGCCGACGACCTCGGGGGCGTCCGCGCCGGTGAGTTCGTGGCCGAGGCCTTGCGCGACCAGCTCGGTGGTCCGCCACCACAGCACCTCGGTGTCGACCAGGGTGCCGTCCATGTCGAACAGGACGGCGGCGAGGGCGTTCACGCGGACCGGGCCACGACGAGCACCGGCCGCTCCGCCAGGCCGACGACGGCCCGCGCACCCGGCGCCAGGTCGCCCGCGTCCCGCGAGGGCAGATCCGCCTTGACGGAGGTGCCGCCGGGCAGGTCGAGGTGGAGGCGGGTCACCGCGCCGAAGAAGGACGCGGAGACCACGGTGGCCGTGCCCTCGGGGTCGGCGGTCGCGGTGACGTTCTCGGGCCGGACCAGCACCTCCACCTCCCGCGTCGCCGCCGGGACCGGGCCGTCGACGGGCAGCCGGGCGCCCGCCACCTCGACCAGGCCGGAGCCGGTGAGCTGTCCGGGCAGCCGGTTCATGGTGCCGACGAACTCGGCGACGAACGGCGTCGCGGGGCGCTCGTACAGCTCGGCGGGGGCCGCGCACTGCTCGAGGCGGCCGGCGTTCAGGACGGCGACCCGGTCGGCCATCGACAGCGCCTCCTCCTGGTCGTGCGTGACGAACACGGTGGTGATGCCGAGGGACAGCTGGAGCCGGCGGATCTCGTCGCGCAGGTTGGCCCGTACCTTGGCGTCGAGCGCCGACAGCGGCTCGTCGAGCAGGAGCACGCGCGGGCGCAGCGCCAGGGCGCGGGCGAGTGCGACGCGCTGCTGCTGGCCGCCCGACATCTGGTGCGGGTAGCGGTCGCCGTGGTCCGGCAGGCCGACCAGATCGAGGAGTTCGGCGGCCCGCTCGCGGCGCTGGGCGGCCCCGACCCCCCGCACGCGCAGGCCGAAGGCGACGTTGTCGCGGGCGCTGAGGTTCGGGAAGAGGCTGTACGACTGGAAGACCATCCCGGCGTCGCGCCGGTTGGCCGGCACGCGGGTGATGTCCTCGCCGTCGACCAGGACCTCGCCGGAGTCGGGCTGCTCGAAGCCCGCGACCACGCGCAGGGCGGTGGTCTTTCCGCAGCCCGACGGGCCGAGCAGGGCGACGAGTTCGCCCGGCTCGATGGTCAGGTCGAGTCCGTCGAGGGCGACGGTGGAGCCGAACGCCCGTCGCAGGCCCCGGAATTCGACGCGCGCGCCCGCGGGGGTCGCGGAGTTCGTGCGGCCGTCGGGGCCCTCGGGCTTCCTGGCCGCGGGAAGGGTGGTGGACATGTCGGTCAGGACTCCTTGCGGGAGGTGGGGGACGTACTGGGGGCGGAGGACGCCGTGGCGGGGTTGGTCCCGGCCCGCGAGAGGACGAGCAGCAGCAGCCAGGTGATGAGGAGGCTGAGGATGGAGACGGCGACCGACATCCGGGCGTGGGCTCCGGAGATCGTGACGATCCACACGGCGAAGGGCCGGAAGCCCAGCAGGGAGGCGATGGTGAACTCGCCCAGGACCAGGGCCAGGGTGAGGAAGGCGGCGCCGGCGAGCGAGGCCCGCAGGTTGGGCAGGAGCACGCGCAGGACCACGTACGGCCAGCTCGCGCCGCAGCTGCGGGCGGCCTCGACCAGCGTCGGCACGTCGATGGCGCGCAGTCCCGCGTCGAGCGAGCGGTAGACGAAGGGCAGCGCCAG
Organism: Streptomyces sp. NPDC050448; assembly: GCF_040655295.1. Taxonomy (NCBI): domain Bacteria; kingdom Bacillati; phylum Actinomycetota; class Actinomycetes; order Kitasatosporales; family Streptomycetaceae; genus Streptomyces; species Streptomyces sp. NPDC050448. The sequence goes on from NZ_JBFAJR010000007.1 coordinate 214,448, forward strand.
CACGGTGTACGCGAGGACCAGGACGACGGGGAACTGCTCGTTCTGCACGGCCAGGAAGGTCTGGTAGAAGGGGGTCCGCGAGAGGTGCTCGGGGCCCCAGCGCAGCACGGTGGTGATACCGGTGACCAGGGCGATCGGCGGAACCACCAGGGGCAGCATGCACATCACCTCCACGACGGGGCGCAGCCGGGGCGAGCCGAGCCGTACGGCGACCAGCGCGGGCACGGCGAGCAGCAGCGACGCCGCGATGGTGGCGGCGGCCAGGCCGAGGGAGAGCAGCATGCTCTCGGTGAACCCGTCGGCGGCGAGCAGCTGGGTGTACGCCTCGAAGCTGATGCCCTGGCCGGGCACGTGCACGGTGAAGACGAAGGAGGCGATCAGCGGGACGAGGAAGTACGCGCCCGCCAGCAGGAGTACGGCTCCGCGCCAGACCCGGGGACGGGGGCGGCGGCGCGGCCGGGCTGCCGGGCCCGGCGCCGTGGGGCCGGCCGGTGCCGCCCCGGTGTCCGGGGCGGTCGATGCGGGCGTCGGGGTCATCGCAGCCATCGGGCGCTCCGTCGCTGGAGGGGCAGGTAGACCGCCATGACGAGGCCGGCGATCAGGATCATGTCGAGGCCGAGGGCGAGCGCCACGTTCTCCTGTCCGGTCATCACGTTGCCGGACAGCGCATCGGCGATCTTGAGCGTGACCAGCGGTACGGAGCCGCCGACGAGGGCCGCGGCCGTGGCGTGCGCGGCGAACGCGGTGCCGAAGAGCAGCACGAACCCGCCGAGCAGGGAGGGCGCCAGGACCGGCAGTCCGACGTGGCGCCAGAACTGCCATCCGCTGGCCCCGTTGTTCTGGGCGGCTTCGCGCCACTGCGGGCGCAGTCCGTCCAGCGCCGGAACGATCACGAGCACCATCAGCGGGATCAGGAAGTACAGGTAGACCACGGCGAGGCCGGTGAACGAGTACAGGCTCCAGCCGAGGCTGCCGAGGTCGGCGAGCTGGGTGACGACTCCGGAGATGCCGACGGTGGCGATGAACGCGAACGCGAGCGGGACGCCGCCGAAGTTGGCGAGGACGCCGGAGGCGGTCAGCGCTGCGCTGCGCAGGGCCCGGGACCGGGAGGTGACCACGGCTTGCGCGATCAGGACCCCGAGCACGCCGCCCACAGTCGCGGTGAGGGCGGAGAGCTGGACGCTGCCGATGAGCGAGCCGAGGTAGGGGCCCTGGAGCGAGCGCGTGAGGTGCTCGCCGGTCAGCCGGGTGGCGCCGGTCGCCGGGTCGGTCTGTGTGACCGCGCCGAAGGCGATGGCGCCGAGCGGGATACCGAAGCAGAGCCCGGTGAAGGCGAGGAGCGGGAGGGCGGCGAGCCAGGTGCGCGGGCTGCGCCGCCGGCGGCGGCTGGTGCTGCCGCCGGCGGTGCCCTCCGGGTGGGAGGCGGGGGTGGAGGGGGACATCAGGAGAGGGCCTTGTCCCACTTCTCGGCGAGGGTGGCCTTGGCCTTGTCCAGCTCCGCGGAGGCGGGGAAGGCCGGGGTCCCCTGGATCTGCGGGAGCTTGGCGGCGGCGTCCTTGTCGGCGGTGCCGTCCTGGGTCATGACGGGGAGCAGGACCGGGCGGGCGTGGCCCTTCAGCCAGAGGTTCTGGCCCTCGGCGCTGTAGAGGAACTCCATCCACAGGCGGGCGGCCGCCGGGTTCGGGGCCTCCTTGTTGATGGCCTGCGAGTAGTACTGGGCGTAGACGCCGTCGGCGGGGACGGAGACCTTCCAGTCGACGCCCTTGCCCTTGAACTGCTCGGCGTAGCCGGCGTTCAGGTAGTCCCAGTCGATGGAGATGGGCGTCTCGCCCTTCTCCACGGTGGCCGGGGTGGACTCGACCGGGATGAAGTTCCCGCTCCCCCGCAGCTGCCCGAAGAAGTCGATGCCGGGCTGGATGTCGGCGAACGAGCCCTTGTTGGCGAGGGCGGCCGCGTAGACGCCGCCGAAAGCCGAACCGGACTTGGTCGGGTTGCCGTTGAGGGCGACCTTGCCCTTGTACTCGGGCTTCAGCAGGTCCGCGAAGGTCGTCGGGCAGTTCGGGATCTTGGCCGCGTCGCAGCCGATGGAGACGTAGCCGCCGTAGTCGTTGTACCAGCGGCCGTCGGCGTCCTTCTGGCCGGCCGGGATCTTGTCCCAGGCGGTGACCTTGTACGGAGCGAACAGGTTCTCGCCGGCTCCGCTGCGTGCGAAGGCGATGCCGAGGTCCATGACGTCGGGGGCGCGCTTTTGGCCCTTGCGGGACTTCACGGCGGCGATCTCGTCGGAGCTGGAGGCGTCCGGGTTCTCGCTGCTGACCTTGATCTTGTACTTGGCCTCGAAGGCCTTGATGATCTCGCCGTAGTTCGCCCAGTCCGGCGGCAGCGCGATGACGTTGAGCTGGCCTTCCTTCTGGGCGGCCGCGACGAGCGCGTCCATGCCGCCGAGGTCGGCGAGCGAGGCGGCGGCGCCCGGCTGGACCTTGGACTTGCCGTCGGCAGCACCGGCGGCCTGGTCCGGAGCGGCGCCACACGCGCTGAGCGTGGTGAGGACGGCGGCGCTGAGCAGTACGGCTGCACCACGGCGGGCGGAGGAACTGAGCACGGTCTCTCCCGGAGACGGTTCCTGACGGGGGTCTACTTGTCTGAACAAGTTGGCTCCAGTTCGCCCGGTCTCACTGTACGGACGGTGAACGGGGGCTGGACCGCGGGGCACGACTCGACGAAGAGACGAGAATGACCGAAAGAGGACGTGACAAGAACGGTGTAATGATCTTCACGCCTAGGCTGGCGGGCACATGGAGACACGATCGACGGCAGAGTCGACGGCGGAGTCGACGGCAAGGGGGCGGCACGGCATGGGCACGGTCCGATATCTCGAGATCGCCGAGGCGCTGCGCACGGCGATCCTCTCCGGCGAGTACACGGTGGGCGCCCGGCTGCCCTCGGAGAGCGATCTGGCCGCACGCTGGTCCGCCTCGCGCGGGACCGTCCGGCAGGCGGTGGCCACGCTGGCCGCGGAGGGGCTGATCGGTTCCCGGCAGGGCGCCCGGAGGATCGTTCTGCGCCATGAGCGCCGGCACAGCTTCGGCGAACTGAACAGCTTCGCCCAGTGGGCCGAGGGGCTCGGTCAGGAGGTGTCCAGCCGCTTCCTCTCCCGGACCCGGCGGCCGGCCACCGCCGAGGAGGCTGACCGGCTCGCGCTCGCGCCGGGCACCGTGATCCTGGCCGTACTGCGGCTGCGGCTCCTCGACGGGGAGCCCACCATGGTGGAGCGGACCGCCTACGCCGACTGGGTCGCGGCCGCGGTCGAGGCCATGCCGGACGACGTCCGTTCGGTGATGGACAGCCTGGCCAACGACTCCGCAATCGTCGCCCACTACGGCGAGCACCTCATCGACGCCCTCCCGGCCGGCAGCGAGGACGCCCGGCTGCTGGAGATCCGTCGCGGGAGCCCGCTGCTGCGCCAGCGGCATGTTTCCGCCACCGCCACGGGTCGTCCGATCGAGTGGTCCGACGACCGCTACCGCGCGGGCAGCGTCACGTTCAGTGTGAGCAACTCTGCGGTAGCCACCCCCTTGGAGCGCCGTACGGGCGACGGGTGAGCGGTCAGCGGGCCGCTTCGGCGACCGCCTCGCCGATCGCCTCGGGCAGCCAGTCCGCGACCCGGCCGAATCCGAAACCCAGGGCGGCGGCCCGGCTGTTGTCCAGGGCGTAGTCGCGGTCGAAGGAGAAGGGTGAGGCGGGAGCGCCCTGGTCGACGACCCGGTAACGGGCGGGCCGGCCGACCCGCTCGGCGACCCGCTCGCACAGCCCGAGCACGTCCAGCGCCCCGTGGGACGCGGCGTCGACCGCGCCGGTGAAGGACTGCCCGGCCGCCCACTGCAGGAACCGTGCGATCTCCCGGTGGTGGATGAAGGAGGTGGCGTACGGGGCTGCGTGGACGTCCACCGGGGTTCCGGCGGAGATCCGCCCGACGTAGTGCGCGAGGCGCCCCGTGAACTCCTCCCGGCCGCCGCCCAGGACGTGCGCGGTCCGTACGGCGGCGAAGCCGAAGGGGTCCGCACCGCCGTCCCGCGGGCCGCTTCCCGGTCCGCCGCCGCCTCTCGGTCCGCCGCCGCCCTCCGGTTCGCCGAGGAAGACGGCCTCGGCCTGCCGCTTGCCCTCGGCGTAGGCGCGGGCCTCGGGGGTGGGCGGCGCCGGGTCGTACACCTCCATCGTGGAGGTCATCACGTACCGCGCGGTCCGGCCGGCGAACACCCGGCGGGCGACGGCGGCCTGCCGGGGCGTGTAGCAGACCTGGTCGATGACGGTGTCGAAGGTGCGAGCGCCCAGGGCGGCGAGCAGCTGCCCTTCGTCGTCGCGGTCGGCGACGAGGCGGCCGACGCCGGGCGGCGGCGCTGCGGAGCCGCGATTGAGGACGGTGACCTCGTCGCCCGCGTCGCGCAGGAGGGTGACCAGGTGCTTTCCGAAGTACCGGCTTCCGCCGATCACGAGAATCTTCTGCATGGCTTCGACTGTGCCGCTGTATGGTCCCCAGCAGAACCGATCACCTGCTGAACGGGTATGAAGGAAAACTTATGATCGATGTGCAGCGGCTGCGCATCCTGCGCGCCGTCGCCGAGCACGGCAGCTTCAACAAGGCGGCCGGAGCCCTGCTGCTGACCCCGTCGGCCGTCTCGCAGCACATCGCCTCGCTGGAGCGGAGCCTGGGCCACCCGGTGGCGGTGCGCAGCACCCGCGGGGTCACCCTGACCGAGCCGGGGCGGCTGCTGGTGGAGGCGGCGGAGACGATCTCCGCCGAGCTGGACCAGGTCCGCCACGAGATCGACCGGCTGACGGCGCAGCGGCCCCGGCTGACGGTCGCCACGTTCACCAGCGGCGGCCGGCATCTGCTGCCGGCGGCGCTGGTCCGGTTCGTGGCCGCGCACCCCGATGTCGAGCTGACCGTACGGGAGGCCGAACCGGAGGCCGCAGTGCCGATGGTGCGCAGCGGCGGGGCCGACCTCGCGCTGACCTATCACTTCGACGGTCCGCTGCCCCTGCGGGCGGGGCTCGACTGGACGCCGTTGATGGACGATCCGCTCTGGCTGGTCCTGCCGCGCGAGCACCGGCTCGCCGGCCGCGCCTCGCTCGGCCTCGCCGAACTCGCCGCCGACCGCTGGGTGCTCGGCTGCCTCAAGACGGAGGCCTTCCTGCGCCGGTACGCGGCGCTCGCCGGCTTCGACCTGCGGGTGGCGGCCTCCACCACCGACTACTTCTTCGCACAGACCCTGGTCGCCGCGGGTGTCGGCGTCTCACTGATCCCGCACGTGTCGCTGGCCCCGGAGGCGTCACTCGCGGTCGTACGGGTCGAACCGCCGCGCCCCGCCCGCCACATCGGGGTCGTCGCCCCGCGCCGGCGGCGCCCGCATCCGTACGCCGAGGCGCTGACCGAGGCTCTGGCCGAGGCGGTGGAGCGGTGAACGGGCACCTGCTGTCCGGTCTGGCCGCCAATCCGGCGCTGCCGGCCGAGCTGCTCGACCGGCTGCTCGGCCGGCCGGCCGCGCGTGCAGACCCGGATCGGGACCCGGATCGGGACCCGGACGAAGCCGCGGAACAGGCGTTGGCCGGGCGCACGGACCTCGGGCCCGCCCGGGTGGCCGCTTGCTCGGAACCCGGCCACACCGGCGGCGGCCGCGGCCTCCCTCGCCGGCCATCCGTCCATGCTGATCCGCACACCGACGCCGATCCCGCGGTGGCGGGGGCGGCGGCCGCCAACCCTTCCCTTCCGGTTGCGGTGATGGCGGACCTGCTCACGGACGGGTGGGGGGAACGGGAGGACGGGTCAGCCGATCGCCCACCAGGCTGCCCACGGGGTCGCCCGCCTCGAGGGTGACGGGGATGCCTCCGGTGGCCTTCTCCAGGCGTGCCTTGTACTCCTTCGATGCCGCGCCTTCGGCGGAGGTGACCAGGGTGACCCCCGTCGCGCCGGAGCTCGCATGCCCGGCGTAGGCGGGGAAACGATCCTTCAGCCGCATGGCCTGGTCGACCGCGGCCATGAGCCTGCGGTGCGTGTACGGGCTCAGGTAGAGGTCGGCGCGGCCCGGGTCGGCCTCCGGATCGGCCGAGTGCGCCGCCTCCAGTAGCTTCCGGCCGCGGGCCAGGTCGGTGACGCAGAGGACCACCCGGCCCGGGGGCTGGTCGGTGATCTGCGTCGCGTAGACGTCGGCGAAGGCGCCGTACCCCTGCTGTCCGATGGCCGCGGACAGGCGTGCGCCTTCGGGGGTGCCGCCCTCGCTCTGGGCCGTGCCGGCCGGCTCGGCACTGCGGGCGGTGAGGTCGAGCGCGGGACACCGCTTGTCCCCCGCTGCCGGGGTGCCGCCGGGCGCGGGCGGGTGCGCGGCCGACGGGGCGCCCCTGCCGCACCCGGTGAGCAGGAGGGCGGCGGTCACGGCGGCCGTGCAGGCGTGCTGTGCGGCAGTGCGGCGGATCATCTTGGGTCCCCCTTCGCGTACCGGTGCCCGGTCGGCACCTGTGGGACGCGAAGCCCGCCCCGCCGGTTCCGCGGCCGGGGCGGCGGCGCACGCACGGGCCCCGCGGCTCAGGCGTCCCCGTCGACGATCCGGCCGTCGCGCAGCTCCACCACGCGGTCGGCGAGCTCGATCAGGTTCTGGTCGTGGGTGGCGACCAGGACGGTGACGCCCTCGCTGCGCACCACCGCGCGCAGCAGCTGCATGATCGAGCGGCCGGTCTCGGAGTCGAGCTGGCCGGTCGGCTCGTCCGCGATGATCAGGGCCGGCTCGTTGGCGAGGGCGCGGGCCACGGCGACCCGCTGCTGCTGGCCGCCGGAGAGTTCGGCGGGGCGCTGCTCCATGTGGTCGGCGAGGCCGACCAGGGCGAGCAGGGTGCGGGCGCGCTCCTCGCGCTGCTGCGCCGGCACCTTGCGCATCCGCATCGGGATGCCGACGTTCTCGACGGCGGTCAGGACGGGGATCAGCCCGAAGGACTGGAACACGAAGCCGATCCGGTCGCGGCGCAGCGCGAGCAGTCCGGCCTCGTCCAGCGCGGCGAGATCGGTGCCGTCGAGCACGACCGTGCCGCCGGTCGGGGTGTCGAGGCCGCCGACCAGATTGAGCACGGTGGTCTTGCCGGAGCCGGACCGGCCCTTGAGCGCGGTGAGTTCGCCACGGCGAATTTCGAACGACACCCCGCGCAGCGCGTGGACGGCCCGGGGTCCGCTGCCGAAGCTCCGGCGGAGGTCGTTCACCGCCACCATGGGCGCTGCCGTGCCGGTCTGTTGCTGCGTCATGGTCTGGACTCCCCCTGGAATCGGCCCGGCGGAGCCGTCTGACGTCCCGCCGTTTCGAATTTGCTCATCCGTCACATCGTTCGCGCAAGTCCCTTCCGATCTCTTCCGATGCACAGTCGAATCTGACAGCATCGTCCGCTATCCGGTGCCAACGGTCCGGATGGGGGAGGAAAACGGCACATGCTCGGCTTCGTCGTGCGCCGGCTCCGGGGGCGGCTGCCGCTCGCCGCCGCCGTGCTGCTGACCGTACTGATCACCACGACCGTGCTGACCGCACTGCTCGCGTTCAACCGCGGCGTGGGCGAGGCCGGGCTGCGCCGGGCGCTGCAGGGGCCGGGCCGGAACCGGACCACCGTCCTGGTCGCCGGCGAGCATCCGGTGGCCGCGCGCGGCAAGGACGACGAGGCCGTACGGACCTTCTCCGACGAGGTGTTCGGCCGGCTGCCGGTCACCGTCGAGAGCGTGGCGCGCAGCCGCTCGTACGGGCTGCCCGGCGCACTCACCCCCGGCCGGGACACCGCCGACCTGACGCTGCTCGCGGCCCTGGCCCGGGACCGCGTACGCCTGGTCTGCGGGCAGTGGCCCGAGCCGGCCGCCGCGCCGGGCGGCCGGGTGCAGGCGGCCGTCCCGCAGGCGGCGCTGACCCGGCTCGGGCTGGCGCAGAACGCGCTCCCGGCCGAGGTGCGCCTCGACGACCGGTACGGCGGCGCCCCGCTCACCGTGGTGATCACGGGCGTGTACCGGGCGGCCGACCCCGATGCCGCGTACTGGCGGCTCGACCCGCTCGGCGGCCGGGAGTTCCAGGTCGGCAGTTTCACCACGTACGGTCCGCTGCTCGTGGACGACACCGTCTTCGGCGTCGGCGGGCTCGTGCAGAACAGCCGCGACTCCCTCCTCACCGCCGACTTCGCCACCGCCCGCATCGCCGAGACCAGGGCGGTCCGGGCCCGCGCCACCAGTGCGACGGACGCCCTCGCCGACGCCTCGGGACTCCACGCCAAGACCGAACTGCCGCAGCTCTTGGGCGAATTGGAGTCCGGACTGCTTGTCGCCCGGTCCACGCTGCTGGTCGGCGCCCTGCAGCTCACCGTCCTGGCCGCGGCCGCACTGCTGCTCGTCTCCCACCTCCTGACGGACCGGCAGGAAACCGAGCGCCTGCTGCTCACCGCACGCGGGGCCTCCCGACGCCGCCTCGGAGCCCTCACCGCGGCGGAAGCGCTGCTGCTGGCGCTGCCGGCCGCCGTCCTCGCACCCCTGCTCACCTCTCCGCTGCTGCGGCTGCTCGCCGGTTTCGGCCCGCTGTCCCGGATGCCGGCGGACAGCTCCGGGACCTGGCTGCTGTGGCCGGTCGCGGCGGGCTGCGCCCTCACCTGCGTCCTGCTGACCGCGCTGCCCGCCGTACTGCGCGGCGCGGCGGCCGCGGCGCGGCGCCGCACGCGCGGCCGGCAGGTGCTCGTCGCGCGCGCCACCCGTTCCGGAGCGGACCTCGTGCTGGTGGCGCTGGCCGTCCTCGCGTACCAGCAGCTGTCCCGGTACAACGACGCCGGGCCCGGAGCGGGCAGCCCCCGGGACTCCGGTGCGTCCGGCGCTCTGGGCATCGACCCGGTGCTGGTCGCCGCGCCGAGCCTCGCCCTGTGCGCCGGCACCCTGCTGGTGCTGCGGCTGCTGCCGTTCGCCGCGGCCCGGCTGGGCGGGCGGATGGCAGCGCGCGGACGCGGCCTCGGCCCGGCGCTGGTCGGCTGGCAGCTCGCCCGGCGGCCCGGACGCGCGACCGGGCCGGTGCTGCTCCTCGTCCTGGCCGTCTCCAGCGGGGTCCTGGCCCTCGGCCAGCAGACGGCGTGGTCCGCGTCCCAGCGCGACCAGGCCGACTTCGCCACCGCGGGCGGGCTGCGGATCTCGGGCTCCGATCTGTCGGCCATGGGCCAGGGCGGCCGGTACGCGGCACTGCCCGGCGGCGAGCGGGTGATCCCGGTGATCCGCAAGCAGCAGGAGCTGGTGGGCGGGGCGGCCGCGGAGCTGCTCGCGCTGGATGCCCGAGGGGTGGCCGAACGGGTGCCGCTGCGGGCCGATCTGCGGAACGGGCGCCCGATGTCCGAACTGTTCACCCCGCTCGCCGCCGACGCGGGTGCCCCGGGTTCGACCGCCACTCCGGGTGCCGGCGGCATCGCGCTGCCGGGCGCACCGGTGCGGATCGACGTCGACGTGACGCTGCGCGCGCAGCAGGGCGGCGCCCCCGGCATCTCGCTGCTGCTGCGCGACCGGTTCGGCCTCACTTTCCGGACTCCGATGATGCCGATCCCCGGCGAGGGCGAGGCGACCCTCTCCGCGCATCTGAACGCCCTGGCCGATGCCCCCATCGGAGCGGCCGCCGCGCCGCTGAGCCTCGCCGGAATGACGGTCGGCTACGCCGCCCCGATGCCCGGCGACTTCCGGCCGGCCGGCGCAGAGTTGGCCATCCGCCGGATCGCCGTGTCCGACACGGCGAGCGGCGCGGCCGTCCCCCTCCCCCCGTCCGCCGTGGCCGGCTGGAGGATGTCGGCGCCGACCCTGAAGGACGGCGTCGCGGCGGTACAGGTGCCGGGCGCCGCCGACGGCTCGGAGCTGCTGCGGATGGACTACCACAGCGCGGCCGACGCCCTGGGCGGCGTCACCGTCACCCTGACTCCCACCGGTGTGCCGCCGGCCGCCGGGGAGCTCCCGGGCATCGCCACCCCCGCCTACCTCGGCGCCGTGGGTGCGAAGGTGGGCGACACGATCCCCGTCCGGTTCGGCGACTCGACCGTACGGGTGCGGGTGACCGCGGCCGTGCACTCGCTGCCCGTGGCGGGAGACACCGCGCTGGCCGTCGATCTGGCCTCCCTGGGCCGGAAGTTCGCCGCGGAGAACGGGCGCGAGCTCCCACCGCCCACCGAGTGGTGGCTCCCGGAGGCCTCCGCCGACGATCCGCTCCCCGCACGGGCGGCCGCCGAACTGCGCTCCGGCGTCGGCCGGCAGAAGGTGCAGCTGCGCGAGGAGGTGGCCGCCGAACTGCTCGACGATCCGCTGAGCGCGGGCCCGCAGAGCGCGCTGGCCGCCCTCGCCGTGGCCTGTGCGGTCCTGGCGGCGATCGGGTTCGCTGCCTCGTCCGCCGCGGGCGCGCGGGAGCGGACCCGGGATTTCACCGTGCTGTCGGCACTGGGTGCGCCCCGGCGGAGTCTGACCTGCACGGCCGCCGCCGAGAGTCTGGTGCTGGTCGGCCTCGGCGGTGCCGTGGGCGTGGGGCTGGGCGCCGTCGTCGTGCACCTGGTCGTGCCGTTCATGGTGCTGACTCCAGCCGGCCACGGCCCGCTGCCGCCGGTGGTGGTGGATCTGCCGGACGGCCGGACGCTGCTGCTGGCCGCCGCGATCGCCGCGCTGCCGCTGCTGTCGGCCATGCTCGGCGGCCGACGTGACCAGAGCGGCCGGGGCGTAGCCGCCCGGCTGCGGTACGTGGAGGAGATATGACCGGCCCGGCCGCACCGGCCACCGCCACGACGCCGCCGCCCCCGCCCGGCCCGCAGGCCGGCGCCCGGCCCGCGCCCTGGGTGCGGACCCGGCTGCGGGCGGCGCCGCTGACCACCCTGCTCGCCGCCGCGCTGGCCTTCGTCACCGTACTGCTGTCGGCCGCGCTGCCGCGCACCCTGGACCGCAGCGCCGACCGGGCGCTGCGCTCCTTCCTCCAGGACCGCGGCGCCGGCGCGACGAGCGTGCTCGTCACCTCCCCCGCGCAGGACGCCGCGCAGAGCCCCGAGGGCCTGGACTCCGCGCTGGCCACCCTGCTCGCACGGACCGGACCGGGATACGGGATCGCCCCGAGCGGTCCGGTGCACGGCAGCCGGAGCCTGAAGCCGCGCTCCCTCGACAATCCCGAACTCGCCCGCCCCGAAGGCGTCGCGCCGGTCCTGTACCTGATGCACCTGCGCAAGGCCGAGGAGCACGTGCGTCTCGTGGAGGGGCGCTGGCCGAGCGGCGGCACGTCCGGCGGACCCGTCCCCGTGGCACTGCCGCAGAAGACCGCGCAGACCCTCGGCGCCAAGGTCGGCACGGTGCTGCGGACCTCGTCCGGCACCCCGGACGAGGTCGACGCCGAGGTCGTCGGCCTGTACACCGCGAACGACGAGGCGGACGTCTACTGGACCGAGCTGCCGTGCCCCACCCACGCCTGCCCGCGTTTCACCCTCAAGAAGCTGCCGGAGATGTACTGGGAGGCCGCGGCCCTCGTCGGGCCGGACGCGCTGGAACGCATCGGCCGGTGGGGCGGGCAGGCCGAGGAGTTCTGGCGGCTCCCGGTGGACGTCGGCGCGCTGCGGGCCGATCAACTGCCCTCCGTCGAACGGCAGATCGCCGGGTACATGGCCGGTCGGACCGCCGCCGAACTGGCGCGGGACACGGACCGGCCCAGGCTGCGGATCGGCTCCGGGCTGCCGGCGCTGTTGACCCAGGCCCGGGCCCGGCAGGCGGCCGCCGCGCCGCTCGCCGCGATCGGCCCGGCGGGGCTCGCGGGGGTGGCCCTCGTGCTGTTCTGCCTGGCCGGCGCCCTCACCGCGGACCGGCGGGAGGCCGAGCTGCGGCTGCTGCACGCCCGCGGCGGGTCCCGCCGCGCCATCCTGCTCCGCCTGCTCGGCGAGGGCGCGGTCACCGTGCTGCCCGCCGCCGGGCTCGCGACGGCTCTCGCCGTACAGCTGCTGCCCACCCCGCGGTGGACGGCCACCGTGCTCGCCGCGTCGGCTGCCTCGCTGTTCGCGCTGCTCGCCTTCCCCGTACGGGCCGCCGTGGTGCTGTCCGCACGGCGCGGCCCGCGCCCCCGGCGCAGGCCGGCGGGCGAGCTGCTCGTCCTCGCCGTGACCGCCGCCGCCGTGTTCGAGGTCCGCCGGCGCGGGGTCGCCCCCGCCGGGGAGGGCGTCGACCCGCTGCTGGTTGCCGCCCCGCTGCTGCTCGCCCTGTGCGGCGGCCTGGTCCTGGCACGGCTCGTCCCCGCCCTCGTCGGAGCGCTGGCCTGGGTCGCCGGGCGGCGGTCGGGGCTGGTCGGCTTCCTCGGGCTGGCCCGGGCCGCACGTGGCACCGGCAGCCGGCGGCGCCCCTCGGTGCTGCCGGTGGTCGCCCTGCTGCTCGCCATCACGACGGCAGGCTTCGGGGCCGCGGTACTCGCCACCGTGGACAGCGCCAGGATCGAGGTGGCGCGGGTGAACGTGGGCGGCGACGCCCAGGTCACCGCGCCCTACGGGGAGATCCTTCCGGAGACCCTCCTCAAGGCGGCCGCCGCACTGCCCGGGGTGCGGCTGTCCGTACCCGTGTGGACGGACGACGACGCGTTCGTCTTCGGCACCGAGCAGGGGTCGACCAAGGTCCGGGTGGTCGTCGCCGACCCGGTGGCGTACGCGGAGCTGGCCCGGGCCGTGGGGTGGGGCGAGTTCGACCCGGCCCGGCTGGCCGCCGGCGGGGCCGGCGCGCCCGTACCCGCGCTGTTCAGCCGCGACTTCGCACGGCTGGCCGGCCCCGGTCCCCACGAGCTGCGCCTCGACGACGCCGGGCCGTTGCCCGTGAAGGGGGCGGGAGTGGTCGAGGGCACGCCCGCGCTGCCGGGCGTCGGCGGCTCCTTCGTCGTCCTTCCGGCCGGCCCGGCGACGGCGAAGATCGCCCAGACGACCCACCCCAACCGGTGGTTCGCACTCGGCTCGCCGGCCAGGGCCGCGCTGGACGAGCTGGTCCGCGCCGCGCCCAAGGGCCCGACCTCCGAGGGCTGGGCCGTGCACACCAGCGCCGACGAGAACGCCCGGCTGGCGAGCGACCCGCTGCGGCGCTCGGCGGGACGGCTGTTCTGGGCGTCGGTGGCCGGCGCGGGAGGCCTCGCCCTGCTGGCCGTCCTGCTCACCATGGTCCGGGCCGCGCCCGAACGGGCCGCGCTGCTCGCGCGACTGCGGACCATGGGCCTGCGTCCCCGGCAGGGCGTGGCGGTGATCCTGACGGAGGCGCTGCCCCAGGCCTTGGCCGCCGCACTGGGCGGCGCCCTGGTCGCGGCGGCCGCCGTGGCTCTGCTGGGGCCGGCCGTGGAACTGTCCGCGCTGGTCGGCTCGCGTTCACACACCGGCGTACGGCTCACCGTGTGGCCGGTGCTGACACAGGCGTTGATCCTGGCCGGCCTGGTCGCGGCGGCCCTGATCGCCGAGGCGGCCCTGACCGGGCGGCGCCAGATCACCACCGAGTTGAGAGCGGGAGACCAGCGTTGAACAGCGACCAGCCGACCTACGAAGAGCTGCGCCGGCGGGCCCTGGCCGCCGCCGAGCCCCGGAGCGTCGGGGCGGACACGGCCATCGCCTGCGACCGCCTGGTCCGGATCTTCAGCAGCGACGGCATCGAGGTGCAGGCCCTGCAGGGGCTGGAACTGACCGTCGCCCAGGGAGATCTGGTGGCCCTCGTGGGCGCCTCCGGCAGCGGCAAGTCGACCCTGCTCAACATCCTGGCGGGCCTGGACGTCCCCACCGCGGGCACCGCGACCGTCGGCGGCTACAACCTGCTGGAGATGTCCGCCAAGGACACGCTGCGCTACCGCCGCGAGGCGGTGGGTTTCGTCTGGCAGCAGACCGCCCGCAATCTCCTGCCCTTCCTGACGGCAGCTCAGAACATCGCGGTACCACTCCAGTTGAGGGGAGGTTCCAGGCGCGGTGCGGCGAAGCGCCACGCCGCCCGGGTCGACGGGCTGCTCGAAGCCCTGGGGATCGCCCGCCTCGCCGACCGCCGCCCGGCCCAGCTCTCCGGCGGCGAGCAGCAGCGCGTGGCCATCGCCGTCGCCATGGCCAACAATCCTCCGGTCCTCCTTGCGGACGAGCCCACCGGCGAGCTCGACTCCGAGACCGGCGCCGCGATCTTCGAGGCGTTCCGCACCGTGAACCGCGAACTCGGCGCCACGGTGGTCATCGTGACCCACGACCCGCTCGTCGCGGGCGAGGTCCGCCGTACGGTGGCGATCCGCGACGGCCGCACCAGCAGCGAGGTGCTGCGCCGTACGGTCACGGACGAGCACGGCGCGGAGTCGGTGAGCGAGCGCGAGTACGTGATGCTGGACCGGACCGGTCGCGTGCAGCTCCCGTACAAGTTCCTGGAGGCACTGGGCATGGAGCACCGCGTGGCGGTCGACCTGGCCGCGGACCACATCGAGGTCCGCCCCGACTCCGCGGAGGACCCGCAGGATCCGGATGCGTGAGCCGGCCACCCGGTGAACCCCGCCCCTGCGGGGTTCGGGCGTCACTTCCGTGGGGCGGGTGTCGTTAGGGGCTCGGGGTTGACGCTGGGGGCGAAGGGATGACGGAATGCGGCAGTTTCCTCTGGAGATGCACGACATGGCACCCGGACGGGTCGTCGAGTGGCGGTTGCGGTCGACGGCCGGGGCGGCGGATGCCGACTGCCCGGACGATGCGGCGGGCAGGAGGGCTTCGTTCAACCAGGACAAGCACTTCACCGTCGCCGAGGAGAGCCGTGGCGCCGACGACCCCGTCGCCTCCTGGATCGCGGTCACCTTCGAGGTCGCGGGCGCGCTGGACGAACAGGCCCTGACCCGGGCCCTGCTGGCCTTCGTACGCCGGCACGAGGTGCTGCGGTGCGAGTTCCGGCGCCTCGCGGGCGAGTTGGCGTGCGAGCCGATCGCCGTCGGCGAACTCGCCCTCGACGTCGTGCCCGTGGCCGCGTTCGACTCCTCCGCGGACCTGCGCGGCTTCCTCCTCGAGCGGTTCAAGCGCAGCATCGACACGCTCTCCTGGCCGCTGTTCACCATGGGCGTCGTCCTGCGCGAGGACTCCGCGACCGTCTACCTGGCCTTCGACCACATCGTCTGCGACGGCCTGTCGATGCCGATCGTGGTCCACGAGGTGCAGAGCGCGTACGAGGCCCTGCGGCGCGGCGAGGACATCGACCTGCCGCCCGCGCCGAGCTACCTCGACTTCGCCGAGGAGCAGCGCCACCGCTACCTCTCCATCGACGCCGACGACGAACGTCTCGGCTACTGGAAGTCGTTCATCGCGCGCAGTGGCGGCGCGTTCTTCCCGCGGTTCCCGCTCGAGCTCGGCGTGGAGCCGGACCGGATGTACCCGATCGTCAACGAGGCGTCGTCGCTGCTGGACGCCGCCGAGGCCGAGGTGTTCGAGAAGGCATGCCGGGCGGTGGACGGCAAGCCGTTCATGGGGGTCCTCGCCGCCGTGGCGGTCTGTCTGCGCGAGGCCGGCGGGCCGGGCGTGTACCGGGGATTCATGCCGGTCAGCGAGCGCGGCCGGGGCGGCTGGGCGAACTCGGTCGGCTGGTTCGTCAACACCATGCCGATCGAGTTCGACGCCTCGCCCGGCCGGGACTTCGCCCAGGTCATGGCGGCGGTCCGGGCCGGGTTCGGCGAGATGGTGCAACACATCGACGTGCCATTCGTCCGGGCCTGGGAGCTGCTGGCACCCGCCGAGTTCGCCGCCCGCTCCTGGCCGTACCCGGTGAACTTCTTCTCGTACATCGACGTCCGCAAGTGTCCGGGCGCCGAGCGGCACCAGGACTGGCGGCCGACCTCGCACGTGTGGTCGGCGCGCGCCAACGGCGCCTGCTCCTGGTTCCAGCGGGATGCGGACGGACTGCACATGAACTCGCTCTACGTGGACACCGCCGCCGCGCGCGGCACCATGGACGCCTTTCAGGAGGCGCTGCGCCACACCGTCCGTGAGATCGCCCGGTACGGCTCGTTCCGCCGGCCGGTCGCGCTGGCCTCGCCGCGCCGTCCCGTCGACACCCCGCTCGACGCGCACCCGTACGCCCGCCGCTCCTGATGGCGCCGGCCGCCCGTGTTCACACCCGGGCGGCACGCCCCAGCAGCAGGGCCTGATCCCGCGTGTTGCGCGTGAGCGAGGCGGCGCGTTCGAACTCCGCCCGGGCCTCCTCCTTGCGGCCGAGCCGCTCCAGCAGGTCGCCCCGTACGCTCGGCAGCAGGTGGTAGGCGTGCAGGGCCGGTTCCCGGGCCAGGGCGTCGACCAGCGGGAGCGCCGCGTCCGGGCCTTCGGCCATCGAGACGGCGACCGCGCGGTTGAGTTCCACGACCGGTGACGGGATCAGTTCCACGAGCCGTCCGTAGAGGGTGGCGATCGTCGCCCAGTCCGTGTCCTCGTAGCGGACCGCCTCCGCGTGGCAGCCGGCGATCGCGGCCTGGACGGAGTACGGGCCGCTCCCCGCGTGCTGCATGGCCAGGGCGCCGCGGTGGATCAGCATCCGGTTCCACGTGGAACGGTTCTGGTCGGCGAGCAGCACCGGCTCGCCGTCGGGGCCGGTGCGGGCGGAGATCCGGGAGGCCTGGAACTCCAGCAGGGCCGCCAGCCCGTGCACTTCGGGCTCCTTGGGCATCAGGGCGGCCAGCACCCGGGCCAGGCGGAGGGCGTCCTCGCACAGGGCGGGGCGGACGAGGTCGTCGCCGGCGGTGGCCGAGTAACCCTCGTTGAAGATCAGGTAGATGACCTCCAGGACCGAGGCGAGCCGCTCCTCGCGGTCGGTTCCGTACGGGACCTCGAAGGGCACGTCCGCCTTGGCCAGCGCCCGCTTCGCCCGGACGATGCGCTGGGCGACGGCCGGCTCCGAGGCGAGGAAGGCGCGGGCGATCTCCTGGGTGGTCAGGCCGCCCATCAGGCGCAGGGTGAGCGCGATCCGGGCCTCGGTGGCGAGGACGGGATGGCAGGCGGTGAAGATCAGCCGCAGCAGGTCGTCGTCGATGTCGTCCGGGGCCGCCGGCTCGGCGGGCGGCGGCACGTCCTCCAGGGTCCGGCCGACCTCGGCGAGCTTGCGGGCGTACGTCTCCTTGCGGCGGACGAGGTCGATCGCGCGGTGTTTGGCGGTGGCCATGAGCCAGGCGCCCGGCTTGTCCGGGACACCCGACTCCGGCCACTGTTCCAGGGCGGCGACCAGCGCGTCCTGGGCGATCTCCTCGGCGATGCCGATGTCGCGCACGATGCGCGCGACACCGGCGATGATCCGCGCCGACTCGATCCGGAACACCGTTTCGACCGCCTGGGTCGCACTCACTGCCGTCACGGCCACCCATCAGAGCAGCCGTGACGAGGCAGGGCAAATGCGGCGCGAGTCGCGGCGCGGTCGTCGCGGCGCGGTCAGGCCTCGGCGATCTGGCGCAGCTCGGCGCCCACCGTCCACTGCGCGGGGTGGATCTCCAGGAACCGCTTGGTCCACTCCAGCGCCTCGGCCTTGTCCTTGGCCTGGAGGATGGCGTAGCCGCCGACGACCTCCTTGGTCTCGGTGAACGGCCCGTCGGTGTAGTTCAGCTTGCCCCCGGACCAGGTCACCCGGGTCCCCTCGGAGGTGGGGAGCAGCCCGGCGGTGTCCAGCATCACCCCGGCCTTGGTGATCTCCTCCAGCAGCGCAGCCATGCGCTGGTCGAAGTCCGCCGGGAGGGGGGTGCCGGAGGAGAGGCTCTGCTCGTCGATACGGATCAGGGACAGGAAGCGCGGCATGGTGACTCCTCGTTCAAAAGGGCGGGGACTTTCCCCGCCTCTCACTTCTGCGTCGAACGGGAGACGCCCGGATCAACAGCTCCCCGGAAATTCCTCAAAGAATCTTCCGGACCCCGGTGGACGGGTTCCGGCAGCGACACTCCGTGCCCGAGCCCGGGGCCCCGGTCGCGTCCCTTGGCCGTGCCCTGGTGGGCCGAGCCGCCCCTACCCACGAGTAGGATCGCGGCCTCCGGCCCCTCCGAGAGGACATTCGATGCCGCGCACTCCGCCTTCCCCTCTGCTGCTCGCCGGCCTCCTGGCCGGGGCGGGCGTCGCGCATGCGGTCGCGCCGAAGCAGTTCGACGCGACCGTCCCGAGCGCCCTGCCCGGCACCCCGCGGCAGTGGACGTACGCGAGCGGCGCGGCCGAGCTGGCCCTCGCCGCCGGCGTCGCCCATCCGCGGACGCGCCGGGTGGCGGCGCTGGCCGCGGCGGCGTTCTTCGTCGGGGTGTTCCCCGCGAACGTGAAGATGGCCGTCGACGCCCGCCGCCGCTCCCCCGCGGTCCGGGCCGTGGCGGTCGCCCGGCTGCCGCTGCAGCTCCCGCTGGTCCTGTGGGCCCGGAACGTGAGCCGGGGCGCCGCCGGCTGACGCCCCGCCACCGGGGTCACGGACTGTCGCCCGACCAGTCCCAGCGGTCCGGGTCGGCCGTGCGGCGGCGGTAGTGGGTGCGGCCGCCGGCTCCGTAGCGCCCTATCTCGGTGGGGAGCCGGGCCTCTTCGGCGAGCTGGGGCGGGCTCCACCCCGTGATGTCCAGGAGGAGCCCGTCCAGCGGGCCGCCCACGAGTTCGCCGTAGACATGGCCGGGGCGCGGGCCGGGGTCGGGGTCGTCGTGGTCGGCGCCGTAGACCCGGCGCCGGAGCATCCTGTCGTCCATGCAGCCCAGCTTCACAGATGCCACTGACAACGGGCCCGGGGGCGGCGGGCGCCGGCCTGCCGGAGACGGCCGGCCTCAGCCTTCGCCGGCCCCCGTACGGGGGCCGGCCTGGCACCCGTTCCGGACGGGAATTCGGGGTCTGCGGAGCCGGCGGCGATGATGGGGGGCGACCCACGGATCACTCGGCACACGGAGCAGGAGCACCACGCATGGCACGTCGGGTACACCAGCCGCTGGAGAACCAGGAGTTCGACTTCATCCTCGGCATGACCGAGGGGCCGGTTCTCGCCTACTTCATCGGGACCTGGCCCAAGGCCCTGGAGGCCTGCCGGGCGATGGACGCGCTCGTGGCCGAGGCGGCCGAGGAGTACGGCACGCGGCTGACGGCCGTCCGCACCGACATGACCCGCTGCCCCGAGCCGACCAGGCGTTTCGGCGTGGCCGGCGCGCCCACCGTCGTCCTCGTCAAGGACGGCGAGGCCGTGGCGAGCAGGGCCGGCGCGATGAGCCGTGCGGAGCTCCGGGAGTTCCTGGACGCCCACCTCTGAGCGGCTCGGCGGCCATCCGGCCGGGTCGGCCAAGGTGGGCTATCTGGCCGATACTGGCATAGGTCAGATAGGTGCCTAGGGCATGTAATGGGTTCCGGTGAGACGGACACACGGAACCATGCTTACGAGGTGCTGCATGTCAGAGACCGTTGCCTTCCCTCAGGACCGAACCTGCCCCTACCACCCGCCGGCCGCCTACCATCCCCTCCGCGAGGAGCGGCCGCTCTCCCGGGTCACCCTCTTCGACGGCCGCTCGGTCTGGGTGGTCACCGGGCACGCCGAGGCGCGCGCCCTGCTCTCCGACGGACGGCTCTCCGCCGACCGGCAGAACCAGGCCTTCCCCGCTCCCACGAAGCGGTTCAAGGGCCTGCAGAACCGCCGCACGGCCCTGCTCGGCGTCGACGACCCCGTGCACAACACCCAGCGCCGGATGCTCATCCCGAGCTTCACCCTGAAGCGGACCGCGGCCCTGCGGCCCGCGATCCAGGAGACCGTGGACCGGCTGATCGACGACATGATCGCCAAGGGGCCGGAGGCCGAGCTGGTCAGCGCCTTCGCCCTGCCCGTGCCGTCGATGGTGATCTGCGCCCTGCTCGGAGTGCCGTACGAGGACCACGAGTTCTTCGAGGCGCAGTCGCGGCGGCTGCTGCGCGGGCCGGAGCTCGCCGACGTGGAGGACGCGCGGGCACGGATCAACGGCTACCTGGCCGATCTGATCGAGCGCAAGCGGACGCACCGGGGCGACGGGCTGCTGGACGAACTCGTCGAACGGCGGCTGGAGACGGGTGAGACCGACATCGACGAACTGGTCTCGCTGGCCGCGATCCTGCTGATCGCGGGCCACGAGACCACGGCGAACATGCTCTCCCTCGGCACGTTCACCCTGCTGCGGCACCCGGAGCAGCTGGCCGAGCTGCGCACCGACCCGTCGCTGATCTCCGTGGCCGTGGAGGAGCTGATGCGCTTCCTGTCCATCGCGGACGGGATGCTGCGGGTGGCGACGCAGGACATCGAGGTCGGCGGGGTGACGGTCCGCGCGGACGACGGGGTGATCTTCTCCACCTCCGTCATCAACCGGGACCCGGCGGTGTTCGCGGAGCCGGACGCGCTGGACTGGCACCGCTCCGCCCGGCACCACGTGGCGTTCGGCTTCGGCATCCACCAGTGCCTCGGGCAGAACCTGGCCCGCGCCGAGATGGAGATCGCCCTGGGGACGCTGTTCGCGCGGCTGCCCGGGCTCCGGCTGGCGGCCGAGCCCGACCGGATCCCGTTCCGGCCCGGCGACACCATTCAGGGCATGGTCGAACTTCCCGTGGCATGGTGAGAGGCATGTCGCCACAGCGCATCGACATCGACACGGCCGTCTGCATCGGCGCCGGGCAGTGCGCCCTGACCGCGCCGGACGTGTTCACCCAGGACGACGACGGCTTCAGCCAGGTACTCCCGGGCCGGGAGGACGGCAACGGCAGCCCACTGCTCCGTGAGGCCGCCCGCGCCTGCCCGGTCGCCGCCATCACGATCCAGGAGGAGTAACCCCGTCGCGGGGCCCGTACGGCTCAGAGCAGGGCGACGGCCCGGCGCTCCAGGGCCAGCGAGCGGTCCACCTGTTCGGCGCATGCGTCGAACAGGGCCCGGCGCCGGCCGGCGTCGGAGTCCGGGTCGGCCGTACGGGCCATCGCCGCCAGCCCCGACCAGTGCCGGGCGGAGTCCCGCAGGAGCGAGGCCGCCTCCGGCCGCCCGGCGAGGTCGAGGAAGTCGGCGTACAGCGGCCGGGTGGCGCCGGGGGCGGTCCACTCCTCCTCCAGGCAGGCGTACAGCCGACCGGTGCCCACACGGAAGGCCTCGGGGCCGGCGAACCGGCGCTCCCAGCCCGTCGTGGTGCCGGTGTCGCGCAGCTGTGCGGCGAGCTTCGCCATGCCGGAGAAGCCGAAGTTGACGTCGAACTGGTTGCCGAGCACCGGCCCGGTGAGTCGCGCCGCGGTGGTGGCGACCGCCTCGTCGAGGTCCGGCTCGGCAGTGGCCGGCCCGGTGGGCACCACCATCTGGTGGTGGCCCTTGCGGTGCCCGGTCCAGGCGGCGCCGAACTCCTCCCGGCCGATCCGGTACGGGACCTCGGCCCCGTCCTCGACGTACAGGGTCTCGCCCTCGGCGCCTTCGTAGCCCGCCACGACCACGGTGTAGGGATCCGCGCCGGCCATCTCCGGGACCCCCTGGTGCCAGGGCAGCCTGGACCGGTCGACCGTGCAGAACACCGGACGCCCCTCGTCCAGGGCGGCGCACACCCGCCTCCAGCGGGGTTTGGCGCTGCGCGTGGCCTCGTACGGGACGTTCAGCCGGCCCAGAGCCGTCTGCACCCAGGGGTGGGGGTGGGCCTGCGCGACGATCGTCGGCATCGGCGGCCGGCCCGCGTACTCGAAGACGAAGTACATGAAGCCGATCCCGCCCGCGAGGCCCGCGACCAGCACCTCGTCGTGCACGCTCCCGAGGGCGTGGCGGATGAGCGAGCTCTCGCGGTGGCGGCCGGTGCCGAAGTCCTTGTAGACGAGCGGGGTCATGCGGCCAGCGTAGCCGCGCGCGATCGGGTGACCGCCCATCCGACTTCCTGTACAGTTGTCCAGGAAGTTGCCCGCCTGGCCCAACAGCCCCGCGAAGTGGAGGTGGCCGTGCACACGGTCGCTCAGGTCCTCATAGGTGTCGTCGCCGCGCTGCACGTGTACTTCCTGGTCCTGGAGATGTTCCTGTGGCAGCGGCCGCCCGGCCGGGCCCTGTCGGGGTTCGACGAGGAGCTCGCCCGCCGCACCGCACCGCTCGCCGCCAACCAGGGCCTCTACAACGGCTTCCTGGCCGCCGGCCTGGTCTGGTCGCTCGTCATCGACTCGCTCGCCACGCAGATCTTCTTCCTCGTCTGCGTGATCGTCGCCGGGGTGTACGGGGCCGCGACCGCCAATCGCCGCATCCTGATCGCCCAGGCCCTGCCCGGCGCGCTCGCCCTGGGCGCGGCGCTGCTGGCCCGGTGAGCCCCGAGGACCCGCGGACCGCCCGTACCAAGGCCAGGCTGCGCGAGAGCCTCCTCGCCGAGTGCGCGGACCGGCCGCTCGGCGAGGTCAGCGTTTCGGCGGTGGTCCGCCGGGCCGGGGTCGGCCGCGCCACGTTCTACCTGCACTACGAGGACCTCCCGGCGCTGGCCGTCGACGCGTGCGCCGACGTGGTGCACGCGGCGGTCGACGCCCTGCACGCCTGGCAGACGGCTCCCGGGGCGCGGGCCCCGGTCCGGCCCCCGGCGGCGCTGGCCGGCTTCCTCGCCGACGCCGCCGCGCACGCGGCCCTCTACCGCACCCTGCTCCTGCCGGGTGGGGGCGGCCCGCTCGGCGAGCGCCTCCACCGGGAACTGCGTGCCCGTGCCCGCGCCGAACGCACGGCGGCCGGCGCCCCGCATGCCGACCTGGTCGCCTCGGCGGTGGCCGCCACCTTCACCGGGATCCTCGCCGACTGGCTGCACGACAGCGTCCCGGGCTCCCCGGCGGAGCTGGCGGACCACCTGTGGCCGCTGCTGCTGGCCCTGCACCGTGCGGGCTCCCGGCCCGCGCCGTGACAGCCATGAGCCCCGCCGGACCGACCGGCGGGGCTCGTGTTCACGGGCTGGGCTCGTGAAGTGGCGTCAGATGCCGACCACCCGCTCCGCCTGCGGACCCTTGGGGCCCTGAGTGACGTCGTACTCGACCTTCTGGCCTTCCGCCAGCTCCTTGAAGCCGGTGGTCTGGATGGCGGAGAAGTGCACGAACACGTCAGGGCCGCCGTCGTCCTGCTGGATGAAGCCGAACCCCTTCTCCGAGTTGAACCACTTCACGATGCCTGTTGCCATCAGTACTGATCCTTCTCAACGTTCCACGCGGGCCGCACGTGGGGTGCAGCCGTCTCCATCCTGCCCGCCCGTCCCGCACACCACACCCCAGGCGCGGCCAACCGGGGGCACTTCGAACTTTTGACCGCCCTGCTGACCCGGCAGCCCAGGCCGTGCGCGTGCCCGGTCCGGGCGACGGCGTCCCGGGTGCGCCAGTCCCAGTCGGCACGGGGACGGGGCCGCTGGGCTTGCCCCAGCCGGCGGGGTGCAGGGCCCAGGTGACGAGTCCGGCCACGGCGACGAGGCCGAGCCAGATGCCGGGAGCCCAGGCCTCGCACACGGCGAGGCCGGCTCCGGTGCAGCCCGGCAGGGCCGGGGCGGTGCCGCTCCAGCCGGCGACGGCGTGGCCGAGGTCGACGTCTCCGTGCGCACTCATGATTCTCCCGGGAAGGACGGGTGGCGGTAGGCTCCAAGGCGAGATGCCTTAGTGAGCAAGATAAGCATCTCGCTAGCTAAGCCACTTAGACACCAAGGAGTATCTGCGTGCAGGGCACGTCCCGCCCCGCGGCCACCGCCGCGGAGGCGCTGTCGCACATGGACCGGTACGTCGCGCTGGGCATCGTCGGTCAGCAGGAAATGGCGCAGCTGCTGGGGCTCAACGTCACCGACCTGACCTGCCTGGGCCACATCCTGGGAGCCGGGGACACCCCGCTGGGCGCCGGCGACCTCGCCGAGCTGACGAACCTGACCACCGGAGCCGTGACCGGGGTGCTCAACCGCCTGGAGCGGGCCGGATACGCCCGCCGGCAGCCGGATCCCGCGGACCGGCGCCGGGTGCGCGTGGTGGCGGACGCGGCGGCCGCCGCCCGGGTCTTCGCCGTCTACGAGCCCTTCTACGCCCGGCTCGGCGCGGTGTTCGCCGAGTACACCCCGGACGAGGTCGCCGTCATCGCCGACTGGTTCGCGCGGGCGACGGCCGAGATGACCGCCCATCTCGCCGAGGTGCGGGCCGGACAGCTCGGCCCCGTGGCGCCGTAGCCCCCCGATGGTAAAATTTCTCTTTTCGCGTCTCACGAAAGGTTCTGCATGAAGAACCCGTCAGCTCACGGGCGTTTCGGCATCAAGGCCGGAGCCAAGGCAGGCCCCAAGGGCGGTGCGAAGTCGGGCGGCAAGGCTCCCCGGACCGCCCCCCTGCAGGGCGAGTTCGCGATGCCCAGGACGATCGAGCCGGCGCTGCCGCCGGTGGAGGCGTTCTCCGAGCTCGACCTGCCCCGTGAGCTGGTGAAGACGATGACCGACCTGGGGGTGACGCAGCCGTTCCCCATCCAGGCGGCCACGCTCCCCAACTCCCTGGCCGGCCGAGACATCCTCGGCCGCGGGCGGACCGGCTCCGGCAAGACCCTGGCCTTCGGCCTGGCCCTGCTGGCGCGCACCGCGGGCCGCAAGGCCGACCCGAAGCGCCCGCTGGCCCTGGTCCTCGTACCGACGCGCGAGCTGGCGCAGCAGGTGACCGAGGCGCTGACACCGTACGCGCAGGCCCTGGACCTGCGGATGGCCACGGTGGTCGGCGGACTGTCGATCGGCAGGCAGGTGAGCGCGCTGCGCACCGGCGCCGAGGTCGTGGTGGCCACTCCCGGGCGCCTGAGCGACCTGGTCGGGCGGCGCGACGTCCACCTGGAGCGGGTGAAGATCACGGTCCTCGACGAGGCCGACCAGATGTGCGACATGGGCTTCATGCCGCAGGTCACCGAGATCCTGGACCAGGTGCACCACGCCGGGCAGCGGATGCTGTTCTCTGCCACCCTGGACCGCAATGTGGACCAGCTCGTGCGGAGCTACCTGAAGGACCCGGTCTCCCACTCCGTCGACCCGTCGGCGGCCTCGGTGAGCACGATGGACCACCACGTGCTGCACATCCACTCCGCCGACAAGTACTCCACGGCCACCGAGATCGCGGCGCGCGAGGGCCGGGTGCTGATGTTCCTGGACACCAAGCACGGTGTGGACCAGTTCGTGAAGCACCTGCGGGCCATGGGCGTACGGGCGGAAGGGCTGCACAGCGGCAAGTCGCAGCCGCAGCGCACGCGGACGCTGGCCCAGTTCAAGAACGGTGCCGTCACGGTCCTCGTCGCGACGAACGTCGCCGCGCGCGGCATCCACATCGACGACCTCGACCTCGTCGTGAACGTGGACCCGCCGGCCGACCACAAGGACTACCTGCACCGCGGCGGCCGTACCGCCCGCGCGGGCGAGTCCGGCAAGGTCGTCACCCTGGTCACCCCGAACCAGCGCCGGGACATGGTCCGGCTGATGTCCGACGCCCGGATCCGGCCGACCACCACCCAGGTCCGCTCCGGCGAGGCCACGCTCAGCCGGATCACCGGGGCCAAGCCCCCGTCCGGGGTGCCGCTGGCGGGCGCCGAGCCGACCGACGCGAAGGGCCGGCCCTCGGGCTCGGACCTCGGCTTCCGCGGGATGGGCACCCGCCCGGGCCGTCCGGGGGCGGGCAAGGAGTCCCGCAAGACCGCGGAGGCCCGGCAGCTCGCCGAGGCACGCCGCGCGGCCCGCGTCCGCAAGGGCGGCTGAGACCCGACGTGCCGGTGCCGGCCCCCGGATGCGGGGACCGGCACCGTACGTGCACGTGGACGCGGGCAGAGCGGCCGGTCAGCGGCGGCGGCGCCGGGCCACGATCGCGCGGGTGACGACCGGCGGGAGCAGGTCCTTGGCCAGCTTGCGCCACGCGGTGCCGGCCAGCGGGCGGGGCCCGGGCTGGTGCGGCGCCACGACGGGTTCCGGCGCCGGCCGCAGCGGCTTCGGGGCCGCCGGCGGGACGGCCCCCTCGTCACCGATCCGGACCAGCGACTGACCGGCCACGATGTCCACTCCGTGCCACAGGTCCTTGCGGCCCTCCAGCCAGCTGAGCAGCTCCGACTGGTAGGGCGCCGGGTCGTCCCAGGTCGCGTACAGCTTCGACGCCGACACGCAGATCAGGTGCAGCTCGCCGGTGGCCACCGCGCCCCAGACGGCGGCTGCGACACCGGGGCAGTGTGCGGAGCGGTAGTCGTCGAAGACGACCACCGCTCCCGGGGCAGCCACGACGCGCGAGGACGCGATGTCCTGGACGACGTGCTCGTACAGGTGCGAGGCGTCGATGTGCACGAACCGGCAGCTCGCCGGGCGCACCCGGTCGGCGAGCACGAAGGTCGGTGCCTGGATGATCGTGGGGAGCGCCTCGCGGAAGGCCAGGTAGTTCGTCTCGAACCCGCGGCGGGTGAGCGTGGGGTACGAATCCTGCATCTCGGCGAGATTGGAGTCGTCCGGCGCGGGCGAGTCGAAGAGGTCACAGACGGTGAACTCCTCGCCCTCCCTCAGGTACCCCCCGAGGAAGATCGCGCTCTTCCCCATGAATGCGCCGAGCTCGAGAAGGTCGCCCGGCTTTTCCTCTTCGCCGTTCCGGCGTGTCAGGAACCAGTCGAAGAGCACCTGGTCATAGCCCGAGAACCAACCCTTGACCTGACTGTATGCGGTGGGAGCGGGCATGGCCGGCTCGCCGTCGGGGGTGGTGACGGGAGCTTGGGAAACGTGCGACACGGAGAGCAGCCTCCAGTGAAACGGCATCGGATCAACGCTTGATACCCGGCCAGGTAGGCCGACTTTAAACCCCCGAACAGCCGTGTGACGAGACTCCGGCGCAGAGCGGGCGCAACCGCTGCCGCCGTTTTCCCCTCTTACTCCCGATTGACCCTTTCTTCCCACCGATGCCCGGAAGCCGGTGCCGTGATGAGTGGATTGCAGGCGGCCTTGGCCGGGGCTTCGTCTCCCTCGTGGGCGCAACGTGTCCGTGCCGGGCGTGACCTCGCTTGCTTCGCCGATGTTCCTGAGGCGGCGGATGCGTTGGTGGGTCTGCTGCTGGACTCCCTGGACACGGCGGTGACCCGGCGGACGGCAGAGGCCCTGACCCGAGTGGGGACGAAGGCTGCCGTGAGGCTCATCGCTCTGGCCGGCTGGGGTCGGCCCGTGCCCGTGATGACAGAGCTGCCGCCCACGAGCCGTCCGGCATGGGCCCGGAGGCCGGCGGCCCTCTCGCAGGACCGCGACCGGGCGGGCCTGCGGCCTCAGCCCGGGATGTTCCGGCGGTTCAGCCGCTGGGCGGCGGCGTTGCGCACGCGGCGGGTACGGGCCCTGGCGGCGAGCAGGTCGAGGGCCTCGTACGAGGACAGCGACTGGGCGGCGGTGCGCTGGCACCAGTCGGAGGCGGCAGTGAGCTCGGTCGCCGACCACGGCTCACCGTCGCTGATCGCCTTGAGCAGCGTCCACTCGCGCAGCCGGCGGGCCGGGAAGGCGCGGGCGCCGATCGCGGTGTCCATGGCGCGGGCCCAGCCGGGGAACCGTGCGTCGGGCAGCAGGTGGGCGGCGCGGCGGTCGAGGTGGGTGACCACCGCGCTCTCGGCCATCACCGGGTCGCTGTCGCGCAGCACTGCGGCCACGGTGTCCGCCTCGGCCACGACCGCCGTACCGGCCGCGGCGGCCAGGGCCTCGAGGTGGCGGGCGTAGCGCCAGTGGTCGGGCGCGGTGGTCGTGGCCTCGGTGCGGTGCGCCGGGCTGCCCCCCTGGCGTATCTGGTTCTCGCTGCTCCCCATGGCGCCCATTCCACACGACGGCGGTGAACGACCGGCGCGCAGGGGTGCCTCAGCCCGCGTTCGGCGGCTGCGCGTGCGGTGGGGGCGGCAGCAGCAGGGCCTCCGAGCCGACCGGCCGGAACCCGGCGGCCTGGAAGGCGCGGATGCTGCGGGCGTTGCCCGCGGCCTGCTGGGACCACACCGGTCCGCCGCCGGGGACGAGGTGGCGGGCGGCGCGGGCCAGGTCCCGGCCGAGGCCCCGGTGGCGGACGGCCTCGTCCACCTCGATCGCCGTCTCCCAGCGCCCGGCCACGCCGCGGCCGAGGACGAGCACTCCCCCGTCGGCCGCCCAGACCCGTACGTCGTCGCGGCGGCCCAGGGCCCGGCGCACCCGGGGGTGGTCGGGATCGGCGATCGCGCGCAGCTCCAGCGGCGGGTCGCCGGGCAGCGGGGCGGCGACGGTGAGCAGGTCGATGGTGTCGGTGGTGCGGCCGGTGCGCTCCAGCAGGGCGGCGAGGAAGCGCGGGTTCATGGTGGCCGCCAGGCCGTCGCAGTCGAGGGCGTCGAGGGCGGAGTGCACCCAGCGCGGGTCCTCGTCGGTGAACACCACGGAGTGCGCGGTGAACGCGATGACGCCCGCGTCGCGCGGGCTCGGCTGCGGCACCACGGTCGTACCGCCGTCGGGCGGCGGGAACCGCCCGCCGGCCGCTGCTTCCAGGATCGCTGCGAGGGTGTGGCCCATGTCCGTCAGGCCTGCGCGAAGCAGAAGGACGTGATGACGACGCGGTGGTGTTCGAGGTCCATGCCAACGCTCCCGGTTCCGTGGTCGTTGCACATGATCTCAGGTGCGGCGCAAGGCTGTTCGGGCGAGCTTGGCGGAGGCGGGCAGAGGGACGGACGGACGAGCGTCGGCCCCGGCCGCCCGGTCACCCCGGCTCAGCCGCCGTAGGCCTCGTACCCGCCGTGCCCCTGGGCCGAGTCGCGTCCCGGTTCGGGCAGCGGAGCCCCGGTCTCCAGCAGGGTCTTGAGGCTCGAGGCAAGCATGGGCCAGGACCGGGCGCACAGGCCGATCAGGGTGCCGCCGGGTTCGAAGCCCTCGTGGAGGATGGTCAGCCGTGCGAGCGTGTCCCCGACGGGCTCGATCTCGTACGTCACCTTCGTACGCCGCTCCTGCGCCAACTCGGCCAGCAGCTCCTCGGAGACCCCGGCCGAGGCCGCCCACTGCGGGGTGAAGGTGTGCCAGGTGTACGAGAGCCGGCGGTGCGGGACGCAGTCGAGGACCACCTGCTCGGGATCACTGGTCCGGGCCCCGCGCTCCACCCAGTCCATCGTCGATCCCACCGCCCAGTCGGTCTCGAAGCTCAGACCCCAGTACCTCCGGGTGAAGGCTGGCTCGGTGAGGGCCTGCCAGACCCGGGCGGGATCGGCCTGGACGTAGAGGGTGTAGGTGATCTCACTGTCGCTCATCCCCCCATGCTGCGGGACCGGGACCCGCGGACGCCGGATTTGTTCGGGCGACCCACCGCAGGCAGGGCGTCGCGCTCGCCGTGAAGGTGCTCGGCGTCGGATCAGCCCGCTCCTGCGGGGGTGGCGGTGATCCGCACCGTCCACCATCCGGAGAACACCCGGGCGATCGCGATGAACCGCCGGCTCGGCTTCGGTGATGCCGGATGGACGTACTCCTGACCACCTGACGCCGGATCCCCTCGCCGGGGCGGTCAGTGGACGTGCAGGGCGACCGTGCAGAGCCCGCGTCCCGCCGCGGCGGCGGTCCGCCAGACGCGGAGGGGTCCGTCGATGACGTGTTCGTCGCGTGCGCCGTAGTCCAGCCAGTCCCGGTCGGCGACGCGGGCCCGCTCCGCGGGGGTGAAGGCCAGCGCCCGCTCCACCCCCGGCAGCGTCCACCGCGCCCCCGGGCAGCAGCCGGTCGGCACGGTAGTCGACGCTCTGGACGAGGACCCGGCCGTCGGTGTCGGTGACGAGCACGACGGCGCCGGTCCAGAGCGCGGCCCGCGAAGCCCCGTACTCCTGCGGGGTCATCCATGTGCTCGGCCCGCTGCCACCCTCGTAGGTCACGCCCCCGTCGGTCACACGTTCGTAGGTCACGCCCGCGTCGCTCACGGCCTCGTCGGTCAGCGGGGACATCGGAACTCCGTTCACCGTGGATGGACCCTCTCCTGTGCAACAGCCCGCGCGGCCTGCGGGTTACGCCGGCCACGCAGGCTCGGTCGCTGACCACCGCTTTGCCGCCCCCATACCTCCTTATTACCTTGTTACACCTTCCTTGGTACGTTCGCGTCGCGGACTGGCGGCATGAAAACCGCCGGTCCGACCACGTCGCCGGACCCGCACCGAGGAGGGACAGAGCCGTGCGAGGCGCTTCCCGTACGGACACGGGCACGGCGAACACGGCCGCCACCGCCCGGCGGTGCAGCGCGCCCGGCCGTCGCGGGCGTGGCGCTGACGGCGGCCCGGGCCTGGCAGCGGTCCCGGGCGGACAGCCCGCTCCGCTGGGGGCCGCTGGAACACCTGCTCCGGCCGGCTGCGCACGGGCGCCCGGTGGCCAGGGCCCAAGCCCTGCCGTCACTCGTGCGTGTGACGGTGCGTAGGTTCCACCGGCTCCCGTACGGCAGGGTGGGGGGATGCAGTCGCGCCGGGCGGCCCTGCCCCTGCCCTTGATCCTCGCCGCGCTGGCGCTGACCGCCGGGTGTGTGACCGTGCGGCCGCCCGGGCCCGCGGAGCCGGCCCGCCCGGCTCCGGCGGTGGACCGGACGGCGGCCCGGGAAGCGGCGGTCGAGGCCCTGCCGTTGGGCCGGCTGCCGGTGTCGGAGCCCCCGTCGGCCCCACCGGCGTCCGTGGCGGAGCCGGAGCCTCCCGCGCCGCCCGCCGTGCGGCCCGAGGAGAACCGGCCGCCGCGCCGGACCGGCGACGGCGCACCCGCCAGACCGGCTCACCCCGCGCACCCCGCCCCGGCGCCCAAGCCCCGCAAGCGGCCGCCCGTAGAGCCGGAACCCCGGCCCGCGCCGCCGCGTACGTACGACATGGCGCCCCTGTGCGAGGCGGCCAAAGGCACGGTCTCCCCGTGGATCGTCGCGCTCTGCCACTAGGCTCTGTCTCCTGGACTCAGCAGCGTGATCACGCCAGGAGATCCGGGAATCCGAACCTCACCCCGGCCGGGCGTGACGCGGGGCAGCAGTCGCTCGACGGGCGTGTCCAGGGTGTAGTTGGAGCAGCCGGTGCGGGAAGAAGAAACCGCTGTCCGTACGGAAGAGCAGGACCCGTCCCTCCGCGGTGTGCAGGAACCGCCGGTACCGGTAGGGGGTGCGCCCCCGGTACGCCAGGATCGCCCGGATCGTCCAGTGCCGCAGGACCGCCAGGCCCCCGAACCGGAAGCCCCGCACCACGGCGAACAGGATGCCCAGCAGGGCGGCCACGAAGCCGGCCCGGCGCAGGTCGTGGCCGGGCACGGCCAGGCCGATCAGCACGATCAGGCCGAGGGCGCCCACCGTCAGCCCGGCGAGCCCGTGCACCAGGGAGAAGCGGACCGTGCGGCGGACCCCTTCGTTGGGGCGGGGGCGGCGATCCTGCAGCGAGGGCTCGAACTGGTTGCCGACGATACAGACCAGGCCGAGCAGCGCGGCCGCGGCCGCCGACAGCGCCGGCGTCGGCGACAGGCGGGGGCCGGCCGGCCCGGATCATCCGAGTGGCCCCGGCCCGGCTGCCGGGTGCGGGCGGGCGGGTTCGCTTGGATGGGCGGCGCGGGTCCGACCGGAGGCCCGTACCGCCTCCACCCCCAGGGAGTCGCCATGGCGAAGATCGCCCTGTTCGGCGCGACCGGCACCATCGGAGCCCTCGTACTGCGCGAAGCGCTCGGGCGCGGCCACCAGGTCACTGCGGTCGTACGCGACCCCGCGAAGCTCACGGATTCCGAGGCCGAGGTGGTGCGCGGCGATGTCCTCGACCCGCACTCCGTCGCCGAGGTGGCCGCCGGGCGCGATGTGATCGTCAGCGCGATCGGCCCCGGGTCCGGGGACCCGGGCGTGGTCGTCACCGCCGCCAAGTCCCTGATCGGCGGCGTCTGCACGCTCGACCCGGACACCCCGCGGCCCCGTGTGATCACCGTGGGCGGGGCGGGCTCGCTGCGTACCCCGGGAGGCCCGCTGGTCTGGGATGCGGCGGGCGTCCCGGAGCCGGTCCGCGCCGTCATGCACGCCCACGGGGAGGCGCTGGACTTCCTGCGCACCGTGCCCGTGGAGGAGGTGCGCTGGAGCTGCCTGAGCCCCGCCGCGCAGATCGGGCCGGGCGCGCGCACGGGCACGTACCGGCTGGCCCTCGACGACCTGGTCGTGGACGAGGACGGCCGCAGCCACATCTCGGCCGAGGACTACGCCGTGGCCCTGGTCGACGAGATCGAGCGCGACGCGCATCCGGGCAAGCGGTTCACCATCGGCTACTGACGGGGCGGCGCGTCCCCGGCGTACATCGCCGTGAGTTCGGCGCCGATCCGGGCCAGCCACTGCCGTACCTCCGGCGGCTCCAGGACCTCGACTCCCGCCCCCAGCCCGGACAGGTGGGCGGCCAGGGCCTTGGGGGCCGGGCCGTCGACCCAGACCTCGGTCCAGCCGTCGGGCAACGGACCGCCGACGCGCACCCGGCCGCCGAGAAGCCGTTGCAGCAGGGCCAGCGTGTCGGGGTGGACGCGGGCGCGGGCGGTCACCGCGTATATGCCGTCCTGGAAGGCTCCGGCGAGCGCGCGCCAGGCCGTGGCCAGGTCGAAGCCGGGGGGCCGGACCACGGGTTCGCCGGTCGGCTCCACGGAGACGACCCGGCTCAGCCGGAAGGTGCGCAGGCCCTTGTCCGTACCGGCGACCAGGTAGTCGACCCCCGCCTTGGCGACGAGCCCGAGGGGGTCGACCACGCGCTCGCCGGGCGGTTTGCCGACGCCCGCGTACCCGAGGCGGACGCGGATCCCGTCCACGACGGCGCCCTGGAGGGCGGAGCGGTGGGCGGCATCGGCCGTGACGGCGTTGCGGGACCAGTCCGTGGCGTCGACGACTTTGGCGCGGGTGGCGGCCTCGGCTTCCGCGCGCAGGGTGGACGGCAGGGCCCGGACCAACTTGCGCAGGGTGGTGCGCAGTTCGGGGGTGGCCGTCAGCGGCCCGGTGACGAGGAAGAGCGCCCGGATCTCATCGGCGGTCAGTCCGGTGAGGTTGGTCCGGGCCCCGCCGACGAGGGACCAGCCGCCGCCGCGGCCCCGCTGCGAGTAGACGGGGATGCCGGACGCGGCCAGGGCCTCCAGATCGCGGCGGGCGGTGCGTTCGGACACCTCCAGTTCGGCGGCCACCTCGGGGACGGTGACGCGGCCGCGCTCCTGGAGGAACAGCAGGGTCGCCACCAGCCGGTCGGCTCTCATGCTCCTTCTTCCCTCCGTCGCGGCGTCGTCGCCGTTGCGTTCATCCTCTTCGGAAAACTGGCCAGAAGGTGGCCAGTTTAGCTTCCAGGATGGAGTCATGACCGAGACCACGCAGCTCACCCAGACCCCCTCCGCCCCCACCGACACCGCCGCCCCCTTCGATCCGCGCCTGGACCTCGCCGCGGCCGTCGAGCTGGCGGGCCGTACCCTCGCCGCCGTCCGGCCCGACCAGTACGACGCCCCGACCCCCTGTGACGAGTTCGACGTCCGGCGGCTGTCCAGCCACCTCGTCGCCGTCGTCCGCCGGATCTCGGTGATCGGGCGCGGCGAGGACCCCTTCAGCGTCCCGTCCTTCGCCGACGAGCTCGCCGACGGCGCATGGGCGGCGGCCTGGGAGCCGGGCGCCCGCGAGGTGGCGGAGGTATGGGCGGACCCGGCCGTCCTCGGCCGGCAGCTGCGCCTGCCGATGGGCGTCCTGCCGGGCGCGGCCGCCGCCGCCGTCTACACCCACGAACTCACCGTGCACACCTGGGACCTGGCCATCGCGACCGGGCAGGACCCGGACTGGGACCCGGCCCTGATCGAACGGGTGATCGCCGTCCTGCGCCGCGCGCTGCCGGCCGAGGCCCGCGGCGGGCGGATCCCGTTCGGCGAGGTCGTGGCCGTGGCCGCCGACGCCCCGGCCATCGACCGGCTGGTGGCCTGGGCCGGGCGCCGGCCCTGAGGGACCCGCGCGGGCGTTATTGGGTGGATGCCCACGCTCCGGATACCTAGAGTGACGATGCACCACGTCGTCGAGCAGGAGCCGGTCATGCGCACCCACTACCCCCGTACACCGCATCTGCCCTGGTCCCCCGGGGCGGCGGCGGACGATGTGCGCGCCGCCGGACTCGCGGGGCTGGCCGGGCGCGAGGTCGTGGTCACCGAGAAGCTCGACGGGGAGAACACCACCCTCTACGCGGACGGCCTGCACGCGCGCTCGCTCGACTCGGGCCATCACCCCTCGCGGGCCTGGGTCAAGGGCCTCCAGAGCCGGATCGGCGCCGGCATACCGGCCGGGTGGCGGGTGTGCGGGGAGAACCTGTACGCCCGCCACTCGCTCCCCTACGAGGACCTGGACAGCTGGTTCTACGGGTTCTCGGTGTGGGACGGCGAGCACTGCCTGGACTGGGACCGGACCGTGAGCTTCCTGCACGGCCTCGGGGTGCCCGCCCCGCGCGTGCTCTGGCGGGGCGTCTTCGACGAGCGCGCGCTGCGCAAGCTGCGCCTCGACACCGCGCGGCAGGAGGGCTACGTCGTACGGACGGTGGCCGGCTTCACGCGTGCGGACTTCGGGCGGTCCGTCGCCAAGTGGGTGCGCGGCGGCCATGTGCAGACCGACACGCACTGGATGTACGCACAGGTGGTGCCGAACGGGCTCGGACCGCAGGCCCCGCTGTGGGCGGTGCGTGCGGGCTCCGAGCCCGATGCGGCGGAGCTGGCGGCCGCCCTCGGCCTGGATCCCGCACCCGGCGGCGGAGTCGAGCCGGTCGTCGCCGAGGTGGCGGGCCGGCTCGACGCGCCGGGCCGCACCGGGGAGGCCCGGCTGGCCGGCGTACTGGCCGCCGTACTGCACCGCGCGCCGCGGGCCCGGATCGGGGCGCGGCTGGCGGCGGGGCCGCTCGGGATGCCGCTCGCGCGGCGGGTCGCCGACCTGGTCGGGCTGTACCCGCATCTGCAGCGGCCGTTCCCGGACGAGGGGCGGCGGGCCGGGCTGGTCCGGATGGCCGTCGCCGCCGATCTCGGGGTGCTGCACGCGCTCGCCGGGGCGGCGGCCGCGGAGGACGCCGAGGCACGGGAGTGCGTGGAGTGGTCCGCGCTGTACGCCGAGGAGGCGGGGCTGCTCGGCTCCGATCCGCTGGGTCCGCTGCGCGCCGGGCTGCGGGAGGCCTTCGGGGGTCTCGGCGCCGACGCTGCGGACCGGTGCTGGGCGGAGGCCCGGGAGGCGTTCGGGCGGGGCGGGATCTCCACCGCCGAGGAGGCGGTGGCCGCGACCTGGCGGTGGCGCGACGGAGGCTTCCCGCGGCTGGTGCAGCTGTGCGGGCCCTCGGGCAGCGGGAAGAGCACGTACGCCCGGAGCCTGCCGGGTGTGGCCGCGTACATCAGTCTTGACGATCTGCGCACCGCCCGGGGTTCCCGCGCCGACCAGCGGGCCAATGCGGACGTGCTGCGCGAGGGCCTGGACCGGCTGGACGCCGCGCTGGCCGCCGGCGGCACGGTGGTGTGGGACGCCACCTCCCTCACCGAGCGGCAGCGGAGCCTGGCCGGCGCCGTCGCGCAGCGCCGCGACGCGCTGGTCACCCAGGCCGTGGTGCTGATCGAGGAGGCGGAGCTGGTGCGGCGCAACGCCGTCCGCCCCCACCCCGTGCCGCCACAGGTGCTGACGACCCAGCTCCACCGGTTCAGCCCGCCGTATCCCGGACACGGGGCGGCGCACCGCACCTGGTACATCGGAGCGGGCGGCACCGTGGAGGACACGGCGGGAACCATCGGAGCCGTGGCGGGGACGGCGACCGGCGTGGCAGCGGCGGGCGTGGGTGAGGACGGCTGATGCGTACCAGTGAGGAGCTCTACCACCAGGTCCGCTGGGACCCCCGGTTCGATCCGGCGCGGTTCGTGTTCGGGCTCCACCAGCGCGGGGCGCCGCCGAAGCGGATCCCGCTGCACTCCTTCGTGCCCGGCGGCGACATCCCCTGGCACCGGGTGCTGTTCGTCGAGGCGGACGGCGAGCTCGTGTGGGACCGGGCGAGCGGCGTGGACCGGATCGACGCCACGCAGGCCGGGCGGATCCGCGAACCGCGGCTGCTGCGGGCCCCGTTCTTCACCGCCCGGACCCCGTACGCGTGGGACCCGGCGGGCGGCGGTGCCTGGCGGCCGGCCGAGGTCCCGGTCGGCGGGCCCGCGTCACCGGGCTCCGCCCCGGGCCCGCAGCAGGTGCGGCTGCTGACCTGGAACACCCTGTGGGACCGGTACGACGCCCCGCGCATCGACACCGCCCGGCGCAGGCCGATGCTGCTGGCCGACCTGGCAGCCGCCGACGCCGACGTGATCGCCCTCCAGGAGGTCGAACCCGCGCTGCTCGGCATGCTGCTGGAGGAGCCGTGGGTGCGGGCCGGGTACACGGTGGGCACCGATCCGCGCGGCAAGGACGTCGCCGCCGGCGGGCTGCTGGTGCTGAGCCGGCTGCCCGTACGGGAGGCGGGGCTGCACCTGCTGGGGCCGCACAAGGCGGTCGCCGCGGTGACGGTCGACACGGTGAACGGCCCTCTCGTCGTGGCCTGCGTCCACCTGACGAGCGACCACACGGAGAACGGCGCCGGGCGGCGGAGCATCGAACTGGCCCGGATCGCCGAGGGTTTGAGCGGAATCGAGGCGGATGCGGTACTCCTCGGCGACTTCAACGACGGCCGCTCCGGACCGCAGGGGCCCGCGGCCGCACTCGACATGCGGGACACCTGGAGCGAGGTGCACGGGGCGCAGGACGCCACGCCGACCTTCGATCCGGTGGCCAATCCGCTGGCCGCGGTGGGCTCGCTGTCGGGGCGGGCCGCCCGGCTGGACCGGGTCCTGCTGCGCTCGGCGGGAGCGCGGGTGCGCGGGGCCGTCCTGCGGGGCAGCACTCCTGGTCCGGAGGGGCTGTTCATCTCCGACCACTTCGGGGTGGAGGCGGTGGTGGACTTCGCAGAGCGGGGCGACGGGCGCGCGGTGCTCGACGTACCGGCGACCGCGCGCACGGCGGTGGCATGGCTGCCGCCGCACGATCCGGCGGTCGAGGAGCTGCGCCGGGAGCACGACCCGGCGGTCCGCCGCTGGCCGGCGCACGTGAACCTGCTGTTCGGCTTCGTACCGGAGTCCTCGTTCGAGGAGGCGCTGCCGCTGCTGGCGGAAGCGGCCGCGCAGACGGCGCCGTTCACGGCCCGGCTGGCCGGGGTGCACAGCTTCGGGCACCGGGAGGACGCCACGGTGTGGCTGGACCCGGCTGCGGCCGGCGACGCGCCGTGGCAGCAGCTGCGGCGGGGGCTGGCCGAGCGCTTCCCGGGATGCCGTGGGCGCGACGGCTTCACCCCGCACCTGACGCTGGGGCGCAGCCGGGATCCGCAGCGGGCGCCGGCGGAGTTCGCCGCGCGGCTCGGCGGATCCGGAACGGGGACCGGGACGGGGACCGGGACGGGGACCGGAACAGAGGCCGGGACGGGGACGTCGGCCCGGGTCGGGGAGCTCGCGGTGCTGTCGCGGCGCGGGGACGGGCCGATGCAGGTGCGGGCGACGGTGGAACTCGGCACCGGCACCTGGCGGTGGGTACCGGAACCGGAGGCGGGACCGGGGCAGGGGCAGGGGCCGGGACTGGGACTGGGACCGGAGGCGGGACCGGGACCGGAGGCGGGACCGGGGCAGGGGCCGGGGCAAGAGGCGGCACCGGGGCCGGAACTGGGACTCGGGCCGGGACCGGCGGCGGGACCAGAGGCGGGACGGGCGGCGGCGGCGACGTATGAGACCGAGGCCAGGGCCGGGGCCGTCACAGCCCGGATCGCCCAGGCACTCGGCGACGGTGTGGTGCACCTCGCCGGATCCCGCCGCGTGGGCTGCGCCGGGCCCGGGGCGGACCTCGACCTGGTCGCGGCCCTGCCGGGCACGGCCGGGATCGCGGAGGTGCGGGAGCGCGTCGCGGCAGCGCTCCCGGAGGCCGAGCGGATGCGGGAGGTGACGGGCGCACGGGTGCCGGGACTGCGGCTGCATGCGGCCGGACTGGATGTGGACCTGGTGGTCGTCGCCACGGGCGCGGTGGACCCGGTACAGGCGGTGGAACGGCGGGCGGAGCTCGGCGAAGCGGCCGCGATCGCGCTGAGCGCGGTGAGCGATGCCGATGCGGTGAGGGACTTCGCGGGCCCCGCACGGCATGCGGCGTTCGTCCGGCTGGCCCGGGAGGTGAAGGCGTGGGCCCGGGCCCGGGGGCTGGACTCGGCGCCGTTCGGCGGACTGCCGGGGCTGGCCTGGGCGGTACTGGCGGCGCGTACGGTCCGCGAGGCCGCCGACCCGTCCCCCGCGGCCCTGATCCGGGAGTTCTTCGGAACGTGGGCGGCCTGGGACTGGCGCGACCCGATCGGCCTGACGCCCTCCGCTCCGGAGCCGCACGCGGCCCCGGCCCCGGCCCCGGACCCGGCCCCGGACCCGGCCCCGGCCCCGGACCCGGACCCGGACCCGGACCCCGTCACGGTCCTCACCCCCTCCGCACCGGTCCGCAGCTGCACGGCCCAGGTCGGCCCGGGGCTGCGCGACCTGCTGGGCCGGGAGCTGTACCGGACGTGGGAACTCCTGGAGGCCGAGGCCGACACCGCTGCCACTGCCCCCGCCGAGGGATTCGCCCGGGCCCTCGCCGCCCCGCCGCTGCACCGCCGGCACGCGGCGTGGGCGGTGGTGACCGTACGGGCCGAGGCGCCCCGGGAGTTCGAGGAGTACCTGGGCCGGGCGCGGGGCCGGATGCGCGCCCTGCTCGGCGCGCTGGCGGAGGCCGGTGTCCGGGACGCGCACGCCTGGCCGCGTCCCTTCGCGGTCTCCCCCGTCTCGGCGCGGTACGCGATCGGGCTCGGCGCGAACCCGCCGGATGCGGCGGGTCTCGCCGCACTCGCGGGCCGCTGGTCCGCCGACCTCCCGGGCGTCGAGGTCGCCTGGGCGGAATGCGGGGCGGTTCCCCCGCTCGGGTGACCACCCCCCTCCCCGGCGGGGGGTCCATCCCCGGCCCGGCCGGGGACTGGCTGCCCTGCCCCCGGCGGTACGGACGATGGCGGATCTGCTCAACATGGCGACTGCCGCCGTACATTGAGGGGGCCTCAGACCTCCAGGATGATCTTTCCGGCGACGCGCCCGGTCTGGCTGAGCGCGAAGGCCGCCGCCAGCTCCGACAGCGGGAACGTCTTGGCGACGGTGACGGTGAGCTGCCCGCTGTCGGCGAGCCGGCCCAGTTCGGCGAGCCCCTCGGCGTCGGGCCTGACCCACATCCACTGGCCACCCGCGCCGAGCACGGTGTGGTCGGCGATCGAGGCGTGCCGGCCGCCCTCGGCCAGGACCGCCCGGGTGACGTCGAGGACGCCGCCGACGAAGTCCGCTGTGACGGTGATCCCGTCGGGGGCGAGTGCACGCACCCGGTCGACCAGGCCTTCCCCGTACTCGACGGGCTCGCAGCCGAGTTCCCGCAGCCGGTCGTGGTTGCGCGGGGAGGCGGTGCCGATGACCCGGGCGCCGAGTGCGTGGGCGATCTGCACGCCGAAGGACCCGACCCCGCCCGCGGCGCCGTGGATGAGGACGATGTCGTCCTTGCCGGTGGCGAGCCGGGTGAGCAGCTGGTACGCGGTGAGCCCGGCCAGCGGCAGGCCGGCCGCCTCCTGCCAGCTGAGCGAGGCGGGCTTGGCCGCGGCGGCGCGGACGGGCACGCTGACGTACTCGGCGAACGTCCCTCCGTGCACGTAGTCCTTGCGGGCGTACGCCATGACCTCGTCGCCGACCGCGAACTCGGGCACGTCGATGCCGACCTGCTCGACCGTGCCGGCGACGTCCCAGCCGGGGACGACGGGGTACATGACGTCCATCAGGGCGTCGAGCCCGCCCGCCATGATCTTCCAGTCGACGGGGTTGACCGAGGCGCACTTGACCCGGACGAGGATCTCGCCCGGGGCCAGCTTGGGCTTCGGCAGCCGGGTCTCGGTGAGCACCTCCGTCCCGCCGTACGTCTCGTACGCCATCGCCCGCATGGTGTCCTCGGACATCTACCCGACCTCTCCGTGTGCCGTGAACTGGTGGAAGCACCCTCCCCCATCCCATCACGAAAGGCCGTGCCCGCCCCGAGAGGCGGGGCGGGCACGGCGCGGCGCGGTGGCCCGCGTTCTCACAGGGCCCGGTGCGCGGCCCACGGCGAGTCGGCGGCCGGGCGGGCTGACCGGGCCGGCGGGCCCGGCGTCCCGGGTGGCGGCCCCGGTCAGGCGCCACCTCCCGGGGCGGCGTCCGCGTCCCCGTCCGCTTTCACGCCCGCGTCCGCGTCGGCGTTCACGTCGGCGTTCACGTGCTCGGCGAGGATGTCCAGGAAGGCCGTGGTGAGCGGGTCGGGGTGCGGGCGCGTGTAGGCGGCCAGCATCCGCCGCACCGGCGGCACGGGGCGCAGCACCCGGCCCGCGAAGCCGGGCGGCACGACGCTCTCGGGAACCAGGGCCGGGCCCAGCCCGGTGGCGGCCAACAGCGGTGCCGCCGCGGTCTGTTCGGTGCGTACGGCGGCACGCGGCCGGAAGCCGGCCCCGGCACACGCCTGGTCCACCACCTCGGCCAGGCCGTTGCCGGGGGCGTAGTGCACCCAGGAGCGGTCCGCCAGGTCCGCGAGGTGCACCCGGTCCGGCGCCGGATCGTCGGCGGGGACGGCCAGCACGAACTCCTCCTGCCCCAACTCCCGTACGGGGCCGTCCCATGCACGCGGCTCCGGGCCTACGGCGAGATCGGCGCGGCCCGCGGCCATGGCGGCGAGCAGCGCGTCGGTGTGCGGGAACTCCATCAGCCGGATGCGCACCTGCGGATGCCGCCCGTGCCAGGTGCGCAGCACCGGCAGCAGGAGCCCGAGGGTGATCGAGTAGACGGCGGCGACCTGGATCTCGCCACCGTCCAGGCCGACGGCGCGGCGGGCGGCGGTACGGGCCCGTTCGGCGTCGGCGAGCGCGGCGCGGGCGTGCGGGAGCATCGCGCGGCCCATCGGGGTCAGCCGGACCGCACGCGGGAGCCGTTCCAGCAGCGGGCCGCCCGCATCCCGCTCCAGCGCGCGGACCTGGTGGGACAGCGCGGGCTGGGAGACGTGCAGCAGCTCGGCGGCCCGGGTGAAGGACCCGGAGTCGACGACGGTGACCAGGTACTCGAGCCGGCGCAGGGTAGTCATGAGCAAATGTTATGGCAGCAGTAGAAACCAAGTCTTGGACCTATGGACTCCGGCCGATGGAGAGTCGTGCACAGCGGCAGCCACTCGGCCCGTATCCACGAACGCAGCACACAGGACATCCCATGACCACTGCTCTCTTCCATGACTCCCTCGACGGCAAGCGGCTCGTCGTCGTCGGCGCCGGGTCGCACATCGGGCGCACGCTGGCCCGGACGGCCTCGGCGGCCGGCGCCGAGCTGATCCTCGCCGGGCCCGACGCCGACAGGCTGGCGGCGACCGCGAACACCCTGCCGGGACCGGCCCGCATCCAGCCGACCGACCTCACCGACGAGGACTCGATCGCCGCCCTCGCCGAAGCCGCGGGCTCCGTCGACCACCTCGTCTCGACGGCCGCCGTCCCCGCCAACGGGCCCGTCTCGGGCCTCGTACTCGCCGACGTCCGGAAGGCGTTCGCCGCCAAGGTGTTCGGCCCGCTGCTGCTCGCGAAGCACCTGGCGGGGCGGATGAACGAGGGCGGCTCGCTCACCTTCTTCTCCGGCGTCGCGGCCTGGCGGCCCGCCCCGGAGCGGGTGGTCATGGCCACCACCAACGGTGCCCTGTCCTTCCTGGTGGAGGCGCTCGCCGTCGAGCTGGCCCCGCTGCGGGTCAACGCCGTCTCCCCCGGCATCGTCGACTCCGGGGCCTGGGACCGGCTCGGCGAGGACAAGGAGGCGTTCCTGCGCGGCGTCGCCGGCCGCAACCCCGCCCGCAGGACCGGGACCCCCGACGACGTGGTGCGCTCGGTGCTGTACGCGATCGGCAACCCGTTCGTCACCGGCACCGTGCTGCACGTGGACGGCGGTGCGCGCCTTGTCTGACACCCCTCGTGCGCTCGCGGGCGAGCCGACCGGCTGCGGCTTCGACGGCTGGTCACCCGCGCTGCGGGCGGAGTTCGAGGCGGGCGCCTTCAACGGGCACGTCGGGCAGCGGCTGCTCAGCGAGACGGACCGGGTCCGGGTCTGGGAGATCCGGCTCGCGCCGGGCGAGCGGGTGCCGGCCCACCGGCACGTGCTCGACTACTTCTGGACGGCCGTGACGTCCGGCCGGAGCCGCCAGCACTCCGGCGACGGCACGACCCGCGAGGTCGAGTACGCGGAGGGTGAGACCCGGCATCTCACCTTCGGCCCCGGCGAGTTCCTGCTGCACGACCTGGAGAACGCCGGAACGACCCCGCTCGTCTTCACCACCGTCGAGTTCACGAGGGGGGCCAATACCCCCCTCCCGCTCGACACCCCCCGAAGTCCCGGATGACCACTCCGGAGTGAACAGCGGAGTGAACAGCGGAGTGAACAGCGGGCCGCTCAGACCGGAAAGTCAGACCGGAAAGGCGGCCTGGAAGGCGAGCCGCCGATCGGCGCCGTCGGCGATCCGGCCGAGCAGCTCGTCCAGATCGAGGAACACGGCCCAGGGCTCGGCGCCCGCGGCCTCGGCGATCCGCCCGACCAGCCGGTCCTCCAGTCCGGGCACGCGCTTGCCCTTCCACACCGTGTCGGCGGTGCTCACCAGCAGCTCCTCGACGCTGACGCCGGGCGCCGCCCAGGTGGCGTGGGTGGCGGCGAAGCGGGCCTGGTCCTCGGTGTATCCGTGCGCGCGGAGCAGGTCCCGGCCGGCGGCCTCGTGCGCGGAGCCGGGACCGCTGAGCTCGGCGGTGTACACGGCCTTGCCCACGTCGTGCGTGGCCGCGCCGAACAGCACGGCTTCGCGGGCGAAGGGCAGGCCGGGGCAGTACGCGGCCAGCCAGTCGGCGAGTTGGCCCGCCACGTCGTGCACGAGCCGCAGATGCGCCGCCAGCCGGGGCGGCGCAGCAAGCTGACGCAGCAACGCGCCCACGCCGGGCGGCAACGCGCGCAGCGGCGGATCCCCCGGGGTGTCGAGTGCCCGGGACAGCGCATCGGAGTCGGCCATCCGGTCAGACTACGCGGAGCCCCCGCGCCCCCCGCCGCGGAAACGGGTGGTCCGGGCGGCGGCGCGGTCGGGCGGGCCGGTGCCGCGCCGGGTCACTCGTACTCCGTGCCTCCCTTGCGGGTGAGGTAGGCCGGGCTGACGGCCTTCGCGATGGCGCGGCCGCCGACCACCGGGCTGTAGCGCTCCACCACCGGGCGGATCACGACGCCCTCGCGCAGGTGCATGGCCCGCCCGGACACCGTTTCCCGGCCCCCGGCCAGCTCCAGTACCGTGTCGAGCGCGTACGGGCCCTCGAACAGCCGGGGTACGAGCGGCAGCTCGCCGTCCCGGAACAGCTCCTGCGGATCGAGCCACCGCACCTGCCCGTCGATCTCCGCGGACACGTCGAAGACGGCGTACCCCGGCCCCGTGGCGGCCGTACGGGCATCGGTTCCGTACGCGAGGTCCTGGACGCCCGCGCCGTACACCTCACCGAAGACCCCGATCCGGGTGGCGCCCAGCCGGGCGGCCAGCTTCGCCGCCGCCTGCGGTACGCCGTGACCGCGCACGGCCCGCCAGTACAGGTTGCGGTCCTCCTCCTTGAGCGCCAGCCCCTTGGACCCGAAGCCCTTGGAGGAGACCAGCACGCGCCCGCCGTCCGCGACGTACGTCAGCAGGCAGGCCGTACCGTGCAGTTTCTCGGTGAGGACGACCGGCTCGCCGGGCTCGAAGAGGTGCGGGTAGCGCTGGAGGTTCTCGATGTCCACCCACGGCAGCAGCTCGGGCGCGGCCTCCACCTCCCCGTTCATGGTCGTCGGGATGGGCGGCGCCCATTTGGTGATGCCGAGCAGCTCGGTGAAGTCCGTACCCTCCTGGGCCGCCTGCGCCAGGTCCACGCCGGCCAGTGCGCGCGGCCGGCACACCAGCCCCTGCGACAGCTCACCGCGCAGCCGGACCGCCTTGACCCGGTCGGCGGAGCTGCCCGCGAGGCGGCCGGTCAGGCCGAGCTCCTCGATCAGCTCGGCGGGCAGCACGGCCTGTTCGGGTATGTAGACGGCGAACTCGCCTGTGCGGTAGGCGCCCTTGGCGACGACGGCGCGGTAGAGGCCCACTTGGGCCAGCTCCAGCGCGTCGGCGTTCGGATGCCCGTGGACGGTCAGCTCTTCGGCGGTGACCCGCAAGGTGGACATGTGCGCAACTCCTCGGATGTGACGGCGGCGTGTGCGAAGGCGTCCACTCTGCGGCCCGGCATTTTTGCTGGTCCAGCCGATATCGCGGTGTTAGCCTGACCCGGCTTTGCCGTCCCGTCGCCCCAGGAGGTCCCCGTGCCGCGTCGTCCGGTCACCGTCGTCACCGGAGGCAGCAGGGGC
This sequence comes from Streptomyces sp. NPDC050448, assembly GCF_040655295.1. Taxonomy (NCBI): domain Bacteria; kingdom Bacillati; phylum Actinomycetota; class Actinomycetes; order Kitasatosporales; family Streptomycetaceae; genus Streptomyces; species Streptomyces sp. NPDC050448. The sequence continues at coordinate 258,808 of NZ_JBFAJR010000007.1, forward strand.
ATCGGCGCCGCGACCTGTGTGCGGCTGGCCGCCGACGGCCATGACGTGGTGCTCGGCTATCTCCGGGACGACGCGGCCGCCGAGGCCGTCGCGGAGCGCGTACGGGCGGCCGGTGCGCGCTGTCTGACCGTACGCGGCGACACCTCCCGGGAGTGCGGGGCGGAGCGGCTCTTCGACATCGCCGGGGCCGAGTTCGGCGGGGTGACCGGGCTGGTGAACAACGCCGGGGTGAGCGGCCCGCTCGGGCGGCTCGCCGACGCCGCGACCGAGGATCTGCGGCGTGTGGTCGAGGTCAACCTGCTGGGGTACCTGCTGTGCTGCCGCCGCGCCGCCCGGGACATGGCGGATGCGGGCGGCGGGGCCATCGTGAACGTCTCTTCGGCGGCCGCCACGCTCGGCAGCCCCGGCGACTACGTCCATTACGCGGCGACCAAGGCCGCCACCGATGCCCTGACGGTGGGGCTGTCCAAGGAGCTCGGCCCGGACCGGATCCGGGTCAACGCGGTGGCGCCGGGCATCATCGAGACCGGCATGCACGCCGCGATGGGCGACCCCGGCAGACCGGCCCGCGCGGCAGCCGGGATCCCGCTCGGGCGGGCCGGGCAGCCCGAGGAGGTCGCCGGGGCCATCGCATGGCTGCTGTCCCCGGACGCCTCGTACACGACGGGCGCCATCCTGCGCGTCTCCGGCGGCCGCTGACCGGCCCCCCGGCCTCGGCGGCAGCCCCGGACCAGGCCCCGACCCGGACCAGGCCCCGGCCCCGGCCCCGGCATCAGCCTCCGAACGCGGCCTGGGTGGCCGGGCCGTAGACGCCCGGCTGGTCGCCCTTGATGTCCCGGTCGCGCTGGAGCTGTGCGACCGCGCGCTTGGTCTGGCTGTCGTAGGCGCCGGTGACGGTGACGTACGTGAACCCCTGTCCGTAGAGCCGCTCCTGCAGGGCGCTCACCTCGGGCCCGCGGTCACCCATCCGCAGCGTTGCGGAACGCCCCGTCGGCGACTGCCCGGCCGAGGCGCTCGGCCCGGGCGCCACCTTCGCGGTCTGGCTTGCGGACGGGCCGGCCGACGCCGATGCGGCCGCCGAGGGTGCGGAAGCCCGTACGGAGCCCTTGGGCGAGGGCTCGGCGTCGGTGCCGGGGCTGCGCGCCTGGAGCACCGGAACGGACAACTCCGGCGGTGCCACGGCCCGCTCGGACCGCGGATCGGGGCCGCTCAGCAGGAGCACCAGTCCGCCGGCCGCACCGAGGGCGAGCAGCGCGAGGACCGCCGGCAGGAGCCGGCTGCCCGGGTCCCGCCGCGCGGCGCGGGCATCGGTGGACTCGGCCGCAGCCGCATCCGGAGCGCGCTCCGGGTCCTCGCGCTGGCCCTCGGGCGCGTGGAAGGAGGCGGAGACGGGTCCGGTGTGCGGCCAGGCGGGCGTCGTCGACCGGGCCGGCCGCCCGGTGGGGGCGGCGTACGGGCGCACGAGCAGGCGGTCCTCGGGGACGCTCCCGCTCTCATCGGGGTGGTGGGACACGGTTGTCTCCCGGCAGGGGTGGGGACCGGCGCGGCGGTGCGGTGTCGGCCCCCACCCGGCCGGTCAGGCCCTGCGCCGCCGCGCGACCAGGACCATGCGCGTCACGGCGCCCGGCACGAGGGCGCCTGCGGTCGTCATGGGGTCAAGCGAAGAGCGGGCCGATATGAACATATGAAATGTCTCCGAAGTGAAGCTCATGCGGTGGTTCTCGAGTGCTTGATCGGCGCACTCTTTCCTTCCGGGGTGGCCCGGGTCAAGCCGGGTGTCCGAACTGCCCCATCCGTCCGGCCTACCGATCGGCCGCGGTAGCCCCCGGCATCCGGACCGTGACGGTGAGGGTGACCGTGACCGCGGCCACGAGCATCAGTGCGGCCCCCGTGAGCGGGGCCGCCGGGGCCCCGATCCCGTCGACCGCGAACCCGCCGGCCAGCGCGCCCGCCGCGATGGCCAGGTTGAACATGGCCACCATCAGCGAGGTGGCGGCCTCGGCCGCGCCGGGCGCCGCCTTGATCATCCAGCTCTGCAGGCTCACGGAGACACCCCCGTACGCGAGCCCCCAGGCGAGCAGCAGCACGGTCCCGGCGGCCGCTCCCGGCAGGGTGGCGATCAGGCCGAGGATCACGGTGAGGGCGGCGCTGATCGCGAGGACCGCACGGTACGCATCGCGCGCGCCGGCCAGGCAGGGCAGCGCGGCGCACCGGGGGTCGCGCCTCCCCCGGCACTCGCACTGTCGTTCCCGTCCTCCGGCAGAGTACGGATATTCCCGGTCCGGGCAATCGTTTCGCCGGCCCGGGCCTGGCAGGGAGCGGCCACGAGCGCCCGCAGACGCCCGGGCCGACTCCGCCGCCGCGTCACCCGGACGCGTGAGCGCGGGGACCCGACCGGCCGTCCGGTACGGCATGGTGGTCGGATGCAGTTACGCCGGGCCCTGCCCCTGTCCCTCGTCGCGCTGCTCGCGAGCACCGGCTGCGTCTCCGTCGGCCCGGACGCCGCCCCGGCCCCGTCGCGCGGCTCCTCGACGCCGCTGGACGCGCCGGACACGCCCGATGCGTCACCCGTGGCCGCCGCCCCCGGCATACCGCCGCCCTTCCCGGAGTCCCGGCCCCTGCCGCTGGGCCGGCTCCCGGCGCCGGACCCGGAGCGTCCGCCGGCCAAGGCCGCCCGGCCGCCCGCCGCGCGCACCGCGAAACCGTCGGCGCCCCGCCGGGCGCACCCGCCCCAGCCCGCACCGCCGCGCATCCCGCGGCAGCCGGCTCCGCTGCCCCGGCCGGACGAGCTGTGCGCGGCCGCCGAAGGGGCCGTACCGCCGTCCATCGTGGATCTGTGCATCCGGCAATATGGCCGCTGACCAGCGGATACCGCTCGGTGATCAGGGCCTGCACCGGCGGGGCTTGACTCTCCCCCTGTGTCAGGGCCTGCACTGGAAGGCGTCATGTTCTACATCGGAGACTTCGCCAAGCACGGCCGGGTGTCGGTCCGCATGCTGCGCCACTACGACGCCATCGGACTGCTGCGCCCGGCGCGTGTCGACCCCGCCACCGGCTACCGCTACTACGAGGCCGAGCAGCTCGCCCGCCTCAACCGTGTCATCGCGCTCAAGGAGCTCGGCTTCAGCCTGGACCAGGTGGGGTCGATCCTCGACGAGCGGGTGGGCGCGGAGGAGTTGCGCGGCATGCTGCGGCTGCGCCAGGCGGAACTGGAGTCGGCCATGGCCGCTGCGGCGGCCCGGCTGACCCAGGTCGAGGCGAGGCTCCGGACCATCGAGAGCGAGGGATCCATGTCCACCGTCGACATCGTCGTCAAAAGCCTTCCGCCCGTCCGGCTCGTCGAACTGACCGGGGTCGCGGGGAGCTACCAGCCGCAGGACATCGGGCCGGTCATCGGCCCGCTCTACGACGAGCTCTGCCGCCGGATCGAGGCCGCCGGCGTGGTCCCGACCGGCCCGGGGACCGCGTACTACGAGGACGCGCAGGGGGCGGAGGCCGGAGCCGTCCTCGTCCATGCCGGGCTGCCGGTGGGGGCCTCGGTCCGCGCCGAGCACCTCGGGGGCACGGTCCGGGTGGTCGAGCTGCCCGGGGTCGAGCGGGCCGCGACCGTGGTGCACCGGGGCCCGATGGACGGCGTCCTGCCCACCGCCCAGGCCCTCGCGCGGTGGATCGACGCGAACGGCCACCGCTCGGCGGGGTACGCGCGTGAGCTGAACCTCGCCTGCCCGGAGGACCGGGACCAATGGGTCACCGAACTCCAGGAGCCGCTCGCGCCCGAGGTCTAGGCGACGCGGTCCCGCTCCGGGCAGAGGGGGGTGGCGGGGCGGTGGCGGGCACGGACGGAGGCGCAGCGCCGGGCGGTTCCCCGGCCGGCGGTGCGCAGCCGGTGCATCGTGTTGTGGCCGCGCCGCCGCCACTCGGCCCGGGGCAGGCCCGCCCGCTGGCCGCCGCCGGTGATGAGGGCGTTGACGGGGGTGTGCGGATCGGCGGCCATGCCCTTGGCCACCAGGACGCCGACCACGAGCGGGACCAGGGCCACGGCCAGGGCGGAGCCGGCGGCGGTCACGTGCTGCATGCGGCGCGGGCGGTGCGCGGTGCGGGCGGCGGCGGCGGCGGCGAAGATCATGCCCCCATTCGATCAGCGGCGGGGGCGCGGGGAATCGGGGCGGGTACTCAGGTCGTTGGGTGTGAGGTACTCAGACCGAGGGAGGGGGTGGGCCGTGACGGCACCCGGGCAGGGCTTCGAGCCCGCGACCGGCGACGGAACGGAACAGCCCGCCACGGCGGCGCGGGAGGCCGAGGTCCGCACGGCGTACGAGGGCCTGTTGCAGATCCGCCGACTGGTGAACGGCCCGGCGGGCACGGCGGTTCCCGCTCCCTGGGAGCTGCGGCGGATGCCGCGCGCGGTGGCCCTCGTACTGGAGGCGGCGGGCATCACACCGTCGGCGGTGGACGCGGAGGGCCGGCGTACGCGGACGGGGTACCGGGTGGCGCCCGGCCCGTCCGAGGACGGACGGGTCGAGGTGACCTGGGTCGGCCCGCCGGGCGGCGGCGCGGCCGAGGCGGAGCAGGAGCGGCTGACGGCCTGCGCGGCCGCGCTGGAACCCCTCGGCTGGGGCTGCCTGCTCTACCGGGGCCCGCGCCGGCGCCGGTTCCTGGAGGTGGAACCCCCGCGCTGACCGGCCCGGACCTCCCGGACCGCCACCCCGGGGTCCGTCAACTGCTGCCAGAACACCGCCAGGTCGCCGTCGCGCACCTCGCGCAGGACCATCCGGGACCATCCTCATCCGCCATTCCTGTAGGGCCCTCCGCCCTAGATGAATGAGTCCAAGGGTTCGCCTGCGGACATGGCGCGAGGGCGTCCAGGGTCAATGTGTGACGAAAGACCTGGACACCCTCGCAACGGCA